>CAZYDC010000205.1:0-8639 GCA_964646065.1 uncultured Planctomycetaceae bacterium
CTGGCCGAGTTTGCCGCTGGTCAGCACGGGCACAGTCAGCCAGCGCGGGCCGGCCTGCGTCTTGATCTGCACGCGGTTGGTGTAGCTGCCCTTGGAGTAAGGCACGTTGTCCAGGTAGACGAACTTGTCGGCAGTGGCCATCTTGTAAAAGTAGCCTATCCAAGGCATGAAGTTCGGTTGATGAATTCCAACGATCATACCGCATTCTATGCGGTCGCGAAGTGCCGCGCGCACCGAACCACAGGCTGGTCGAGTCCTAAAGACGCCTAAGAGAAAGGGCTAAACCACGGCGCCCGCAAGGAGCGTGGAGAGCGGGGCCAATCACTCCATTTGCTTTTGCGCCAACCTCAAGACGGGTTCCCGGCATTCTTCAGGATGGCGACGGATTCCGGACCGCAGTTGAAGAGCAGGTCCAAAATGCTCAGGTTAGGCTCGAACGGGCCGAACTGCTGAGGGTAAACCGGATGTCGAAACTCGGAGTATACCAGTTTCAGTCCCGCCGCGGTGAAGACGGCTTCTTCCTGGTATGTGTTTCCGGCGCCCGTTCCAGACAGATATGTGTCGGCGCCGAGTTCCTTGCAGATGGCGATGTTCAGGTCGTTTCCATTGCCCTGGGCCGCCATCTGACTGCTTCGCCGCGTGGGCGTCTGAAGGTCCAGGATCGCGGCAATGTGCCCGATCAAGGAAATATTGAGATCCGCCAAGTTGGGCTGGCCGGAAGAAATTTTCTCGCAGATGGCCGGGCCGTATTCCTTGAAATACGGCGCCTTTCGATAATTGACCTCCAGGGCGATAGGAATCTTCCGCCGCCACTGGGCCGTGTCCGAACAGACGGCTTGGACAATGGGCCGCCCCCTGCTTTCGGCCGTGACCGAGACGCTCGCCCAGTCCGCTCCGGAGGGCGTCTTGATTTTGACGCGATTGGTGAAGCTCCGATCCGCCAAGGCGACCTTGTCATGGAAGACGAAGCAATCGGCCTTGGCCATCTTGTAGAAGTAGCCCAGCCAAGGCATGAAATTCGGTTGGTGAATCGCGACGATCATGATGATTTCTCTTTTATCTCAATTTGACCGAAACCGGTCCACAGATTTCACGGATAACCGCAAGGAAGAAAATCTAACCAAAAGACTCACCGCAACGGCGCAGGGCATGGACAACCTGATGCGCCTGCTCGTCGCTCAGTTGCGGATAAATCGGCAGCGAGAGGCTTCGCCTGGCCCAGTCTTCCGCGACTGGACACGGTTCCGCCACCGCCTGCGGCATCAGTCGGTGCAGCGGGTGCAGGACGCCCAGTCCGCACTCGATGCCCGCCTCGGCCATGGCGGCGCGCAGGGCGTCGCGCCGGCCGGCGGGAACCTTGACCACGTATCGATAATAGACCGACTCGGCGTGAATGGCCAAGTCCGGGCGCTCTATCCAGGGCAGACCGGCCAGCAGCAAATCGTAAAGCCGCGCCAGTTCCCGTCGGCGACGGATGAAGTCCGGCAGCTTGGCCGCCTGCGCCAAGCCGACGGCGGCGCAGAGGTCGGTGGACTTGTAGTTGAATCGCACGTGAAAATCCTCGCGCCCGCTGTAATCGCGGAGGTCGGCGACTTTTTGGATAATGGTTGGATCGTCGCCGCAGACGGCCCCGCCTTCGCCGGCACAGAGCATTTTGGTGGCATAGAGGCTGACGATGCCCGCCTGGCCCATCGAACCGACCGGGCGGCCGCCGCATCGGGCGCCGATGGCGGTGGCGCAGTCCTCCAGCAGGGGAACGCCCAGCGGCAGCAGTTCATCCATGGCCGCGGGCGTGCCGAACATGTGGGGCACGACGATCAGCTTGGTTTGCGGCCCGATCGCGCGCCGGGCGGCGGCGGGGTCGATGTTTCCGGTTTGCGCGTCCACGTCCACAATCACCGGCTGGGCCTGGCAGTGAAGCACCGCGTCCAGCAGGGCCTCGCAGACGTAGGTGGGCAGAATGACCTGGTCGTCCGGGCGCACATCCATCGCCAGCATGGCCAGGTGCAGCGCGGCCAGGCCGGAACTGGTCATGGCCCCGTGGCGCACGCCCATCGCATCGGCCAGCGCCTGCTCCAGTTGACGGCAGAGGGGGCCGTTGGCCAGGTGCTCTCCGGCCAGCACGTCCAGGACAGCCTGCCGCTCCTCCGCCCCCAGGGTTGGACGCGAGTGCGGCAGCGGCGGATGCTCGCGGCTCATTAGTGAATCACCCAGCGGATGCACTCGAAGGCCTCGGCGAACTCGCTTCCCGTCTGAACGCCCCGCAACCTGGCGAGCCCATCGATGAATCCTTTGGTGGCGTAGGGGCGGTCGGCCTGGCTCTTGTACTCCGCCAAGGCCGCCATCTTGAGATCGATGTGTTTCTGCTGAAGGTGAATGAACATGTTGGTGGCGAAATTCAGGGTGTTCCAGGGCAGATCGTATCCCAGCAAGGTGGTCCTCTTGAACGCCCTGAAGCCTTCGTTGGAGACCGTTTGATGGTCCTGGTGCAAATCATAGGTGCTGGGCAGCAGGACCATTTCCGGTTTGATGGCGACCTGGAGCTTGACCATGACCTCCAGGATTTCCTGGCGGTGGGCGGGGAAATCCCGAACCTCGAAGTTCAGCACCTGGAGGTTGGCCTTGGGGATCCCCAGAATGGCGGTGGCGTTGACAACCTCTTTGCGAAGCACGTCGTTGGGATACCCCGTGGGAACGCTCTTCTCGGCGGCCGAGAACGCCACGTAATGCACGTCGTTTCCTTCGGAAGCGAAGCGGGCGATGGAACCGCCGCAGCCGAACTCCCCGTCATCCGTGTGCGGGGCCAATACCAGAATGCGCATAGCCGTTCCTCATTCCAGAAAGTTTAATCGAACCGAAGACATTATATCGGCCAGTTCCCCCCTGGACCATGATCCTTACGAATCTGATCAGAAAGCCACATGGGCGGTCTGGGCCAATCGGTCCAACAGCGTTCGCAGGTTTTTCGCGCGGTCGGCCTTGGCCTCGGCGAGTTTTCGGTTGGATTGCACGGCCTGCTCTATGAACTCCCGGCGATGTGGGAGGCAGAGGATCCACTGCGTCAAGGCGTCGAGGTCGCCCGGTGCGAACAAGAACGCATTCTGCCGGTCCACCAGCCACTCGCGGTTGGCCGGAATATCGCTGACCAGCGGGAACGCCCCGCAGGCCATCGCCTCCATAAGCGAAACGCTGGCGCCGTCCGAAAGCGAGGAGGAGACATAGACGTCGTGCCTGGCCATCAACGCGGGTAAGTCCTCGATGGTATAACCGCTGCCGAAGGTCACGGCCTGCTCGATTCCCAGTTGCCCGGCCAGTTCTTTGAGCGAAGGCTCCCAATCGCCCGACGCCAGGGTCAGCGTGGCGGGCGAACCTTGGCTTCTTGCCTTGGCCAATGCGTGCAACAACGTGGGGATGTCGTACACCGGTTTATTCAACGTCCGGGTGCATAGCAGACTCACGCCTTGGGCCAATCGGTTCGCCTTGGGCACGAACGGCAGCTTCCGCAGGTCGATCCCAAAAGGCATGACCAGCATACGATCGTCGCTGACCCCCAACTCGCCGAGCAGGCTTGTCATGTGGTTGGCGACGGGATTCACCAGTTGCGCCCCTCGGAGCACGCGACGCAAAATGGCCGTTCCTATCGCGGACTTCGACCGCTCCAGAAGATCCGATCCGTGAACGGTGATGGCATAAGGGCGGTATCCGGACATCCAAGCGACCAGCCCGCCGCTGGAGGCGTAATGGGCATGGACAATGTCGGGCTTGAGGGCGCGAATGAACTCGCGGGAACGCAGGCCGATCCAGGAGTACGAGGCGACCTTGGAGAGGTCCGAGGAGGTCTCATCGCGCCCATGCCAGTCATAGTTGATGATGCCGGGGCGCTCCACCTTGAACCCGGGGCGAATGTTCAGGCAATGCACTTCCACGCCGGTTTCGACCATGAACTCCAGTTGCGATAGTGTGTGCGGCAAACCCGGGTTGATCAAAAGAATCTTCATGTCAGTCGGACTCCAAGACGCCGCGATACAGATCGTCCATCTGATCCAGCAGACGATCCCAGGACAAGTTCTCACGGACCCATTCCCTGCCCGACTGCCCCAGACGCTCGCGAGCGCCGGCGTCGGCCAGGAGTTCCCGAACCTTGCGGGCCATGTCCTCGTCGTCGCCCACCCCCACCAACAAGCCTGTGCGACCCTCCTGGACCACTTCGCCGACCCCCTCAAACCGGGTGCAGATCACGGGCAGTCCGGCCGCCATCGCCTCGGCGACCGCGTTGGGAAACCCCTCAAATCGGCTGCTGAGGCAGAACACGTCGGCGGCGGACAACAGCCTGGGAATATCCTGCCGCAATCCAAGCAAGCGCACGCGATCGATCAACTTGCGTTCGGTCAACTCCCGCCGCAGCGCCGCCTCCAACTCGCCATGCCCCGCGCAAAGGAACGTCACCTGGGGTTCGCCGGCGCAAACCCGCTGGGCCGCGCGCAAGAACATGGGGTAGTCCTTGGCCGACGTCAATCGTCCCACCATCAGGACCAGTCGCTGCTCGGGCCCAAGGCCCAGTTCCCGCCGCACCTGGACACGGTCCTCCTGGACACTCCTGTCCGGCAGATCGACGGCGTTGTACAGCACCTTCATCCGATGATCCGGAACACCCAGGAACCCGCGGACTCGTTGGGCGCCGGCCTGACTGTTGGCCGTCCAGATGGTGCATCGCAGCAGCCGCTCAGCCACTCGGGCCCCCAGGGGGTAAGGTGTCATGATCGAGCGTTCGCTGGCGATCAGGCGGCGCAAGCCCAGGCTCCGCCCGGCCAGGCGGCCCCAGAAGTTCGCCGAGTACAGCCAGGTGTGGACGAGGTCGGGGTGGAAGTCCCGGATCGTTCGGCGAAGCGACCGAAAGAACCGCCATGTCGTTGAGGATTCGCCGAACTTGTCCACGTAAAACAATTGCGCCCCCGCCTCCGTGAACTGTCCGACCATGTTATCCGGGTTGGGCGAATAATAGCACAGCCCGTATTGATACCGGTCGCGGTCGCCACGGCGGATGAGTTCCAGCAACTGCTTTTCGCAGCCGCCAACCGAAATCTGCCCGATGACATGGAGAATTCGTATCGACATTCGCCGTCTTCACCTCGGCCGCTTCGGCCATTCGCCAACACACCATACCGTGCGATCTTCGTCCACCGGCCCGTCCATAGGATGCTTGGACCCCACGGACGCCTTCCGGAACATATTTATCGACATCCCTCACTCTGCCGAATAGTATAATCAGTGTACTATGACTGAACTCACGAATATCTCGGCGCCGGCAGATCTTGTTTATCCGCAACAGGAGGAGTCGCCCCCGCTGTTGTCTCTGCTAACCGTTCCGTTTATCATCGGCGTCGTCGCGGTCTCGCCGTTGGACAACTGGAACTACATTGTCAAAGCCCTGGGAATGCTCCTGGCGATCACCTATTTTGCCCGGGCCCTTTCTTCGAGAGTCCGCGTCAGCGCGGAGTTTCTGTTGTACATGGCCTGGATCGCCTGGGGGTTGACGGGAGCCTTTGTGGCCGTTTACCTCCCGGTGTTCTGGGGAACACTCGGTACGCTTACGCAGATCCTGGTCATGCTCTTCATCGTCTCCGGGGCCACCTACCTGCGCAAGACCCTGACGTTGAACCTTATTGCCTTTCTGGTGGGGACGGTCGTTGTTGCGGTCTATAGTCTGGTCACGGGGGAATACGAGCGTCCGGACGATCCCGAGGGGCGAATGGTGGGACTGGCACTGAATTCCAACGCCTTCGGTTTCCTCATGGTAAGCGCCATGATGGTCCTGGCGTACCTGTGGATGCTCCCCCACCATCATCCTTGGCTATGGTATATCCTGATTGCGCTGGCCATGGCCGGCGCCGCCATAAGCACGGTCCTCTCCGGATCGCGAACCGCCATCTCGTCCATGGGGGTGTTCTTCGCCGCCTGGTTCTTTTTCTGTTATCGATCCGAGATATTCCGCCGCCCCAAAGTGCTCGCGGCCGTGGTGCTCGGCATCGTGCTGGGACTTGTCTTTTTCGCGCGTATCTATGTGGGTTCGGTGGCAGAGCAGCGGTTCGACTCGGCCATCGCGATTGTTCAGGGAGGCGCCAGCACCGAAGGGTCGATGATCGTGCGAATGCAGTTTTACGGCGAGGGGCTGAACATGCTGTTGCACAGCCCGGTCATTGGAGTGGGGCTGGACCAGTTCATGTTCCATTCGAATTCCCAGCACGTGGCCCACTCGGAGTACGTGGAGGTCTTTGCGGACACGGGAATCGTGGGCGGAATGATCTATTTCTCCATCTTCATCGTGCTGTGGATTCGCGCGGGAAAGATCGCCAAATACACGGACGACTTCACGCAGTTCCGCATAGCCCGGCTGGTCCGAGCCATCCTCTTCGTCATTTTGATCAGCAACTTTGGGCGGTGGAACTACTACGATAAGATCACCTGGATCATCTTCGCCAGTTTCATCGGCTACACCAGTGCCGTCTGGAATGACATCCAGGCCCGACTGGAGCAACAAAGGTTCGATCCAGACGCACTCAACCCCCAGTAGCCTGGTCAGGGTCCCTCAATGTCCAACGATCTAATTTCGCCGGGCAACCACGCGGTTTCCACCTGTCAACAACGTCAGGTGGGCTTGGCGTTTGGACGCCCTGAAGCGGGGGATTGGGCTTCCGCCTATCGCGATGCCGGCGAAATCGCCCGATGCGTCGGGGAGGCTGTCGCGCGGTCGGGGCTTGGGAGCGGCGACCCGTCGCGCCCCTTTGAGGGCCTCGTGAGGGCAGGGCAATCCGTGATGCTCAAGCCCAACTGGGTCTACCACCGAAACGGCAGCGGGCAGGGAATGCAGTGCATGATCACGCAGCACGAAGTGTTGCTGGCGTGCTTGAGGCATGTCCTGCGGGAACGCCCCTCCGCGGTCCTTGTGGGAGATGCGCCGATTCAGGCCTGCGACTGGGACGGAATCGTGACCGCCGAACTCCTGCGGCAGATCGACGAACTGGCCCGCGAGTCCCGGATTCCCGTGAAGATCGTGGACTTTCGCAGGACGATCGTTTCGGCGGAGGGTCTGGCCGGAGACATCAGGACCAATGTGCGAAGCCAGGAACTGTACGCCCCGTTCGACCTGGGTTGCGACAGCCTGCTGGAACCGATTTCGTCGGAAGACGATCGCTTTCGCGTAACCTGCTACGACCATCGCGAACTGGCTAAGACTCACCGCCCGGGGCGACACCAGTACCTCATCTGCCGCCAGGCGTTTGAATGCGACATCGTCATTTCCCTTCCGAAACTCAAGACCCATCGAAAGGCGGGGCTCACGGGCGCCCTCAAGAACCTCGTCGGGATCAACGGAAGCAAGGAGTACTTGCCTCATCACCGTCTTGGCGGGACCTCCGACAAGGGCGATTGCTATCCGGGGGCCTCCTATCTCAGAAAGTTGGCCGAGTTCTTTTACGACACCGCGAACCAGCGAATCGGCAAGAAGGCCTACGACATTTGGACCCTTCTGGGCGCCGCCGCCGGCCACTTCGTGACCGACAAGGAAGGCGGAATGGAGGGCAGTTGGCACGGAAACGACACGTGCTGGCGGATGGTGTTGGACCTCAACCGAATCCTCCGGTACGGGCGAAAAGACGGCACCATGGGGTCCAGCCCCCAGCGAGCGGTGTACAGCCTGACGGATGCCATCGTCTGCGGGCAGGGGGAAGGTCCCCTTCGCCCCGAACCGCTGCGGCTGAACGCTGTTACTTTCTGCGACTCATCTCCCGACGCCGACGCCGTTCACGCCACCCTTCTTGGCCTGGACTACCGGAGCATCCCCCTGATCCGCGAGTCCTTCGGGCAGTTTCGCTGGCCCTTGGTCGAAGCCCAGCCCCGCCCGATCACGGCCATGACCGACCACAGTTTGAACCTGGATGAACTGGCTCATCTCGCCGTGCCCGCCAGGGCGCCGGAAGGTTGGGCCGGACACATCGAACTCAACCGCACAAAGGCATGAACCCGTCCGGTCTTCACGACCGGATGGACTGGACCAGATCGGCCAGGATCGCGTCCTGGGGCCACTGGGCGCCCTCGTGCCAACTCATCGATCGGTCCCAAAACCCGCCGCAATCGTAGACCGCCTTGGCCTGGTAGGCGTAGCTGATTTCCAGGATCACGGGATTGCCTTGGGGATCGTTGACAAAGTCGAACGCCATGCTTTGGAACTTGAGCCTTTGGGCCACCTCAAAGGCGATCTGAAGACATTGGGGCTTGATGCGCTCGCGATCATAGTCGATGCTTCCGCTGCCCGACGCTCGAAAATCGTTGGGCCTGACGTTCCTGGTGAACGCGAAGGCGCGGTTTCCGATGACGGTCACTCGGGTGTCAAAGGCGTTACCCGGCATGAACTCCTGCAGGTACAGGTAGCCCCTTTCGCGTCCGATTTCGCGATTGCTCTGAATAATGCCTGCCGCGGTCCTGGGCAGCCGCTTGAGGGTGCCCCAGATCTCCCGGCGATTTCGGGCCTTGCGAATTTTCGTCCGGGCATCCTGAAAGTAGCCGCTCACCGTTAGGAGCCCCTTGGCAAACATGGTGCGAGCCAATTTCTTCGCCTGCCCGGCGTCTCGGACGATCCGCAC
>CAZYDC010000206.1:0-8583 GCA_964646065.1 uncultured Planctomycetaceae bacterium
ATCGCCGTGACGGTTCGCGACCGGGAGTTGATCGATTCGACGGTTCGGCTGGCGGGCGAGATCGACGACCTCTGGGGCGTGTTCTGCTGCCAGTGCCGGCGCGGCCAGGCCGGTTCGCCGCCGCGGTTCTTCGAGATCAACCCTCGCTTCGGCGGCGGCGCGCCGCTGTCCTTCGCCGCCGGCGCCAACATGCCGCTTTACCTGCTGCAAGAACTGCTTGGCCTGCCGATCACCGCCAAACTCGGCCAATTCACCGACGGCCTGATGATGCTGCGATACGACGAAGCCATGTTCCTGCCCGCGGGAGACCTGGAAAGTCTGCCGGGTTTCCGCAGCCCGCAGATAAGATAACCACCAAGAGCACAAAGGACGCCAAGAGCACCAGGAAGAAAGATGCTTTAATTCTGTCCGCTTGCGACTTAGCATCTGTTGATCTTCGCGATGTTGGTGTCTTTGACGCTCTTTGTGATGGTCGTTTGAATGCCGATAACCGCCGCCATTTTCGACTTGGACGACACGCTCTACCTCGAGCGGGATTACGTGCGCAGCGGTTACGCCGCCGTGGCGGAGTATCTGGATAAGCGGGCGGAAAAGCGGGGACTGAGACCGATCTCGTCTGCGAAATCGGTGTCTGTCCCCGATTTTCCGGGCAGGCAAACATGGCGACAAACAACGTCGCCATGCCACCCTTATGCACAATGGCTCTGGTCCCGGTTCCAGCGCGGCCAGGCCGCCGGGGCGTTCGACGACCTGAACTCGCATTTCTCGCTGGGCCTGGCCAAGGCGGACATCACCGAGCTGGTGAAGGTCTATCGCGAGCACCGGCCGACGATCCGGCCGATACCGGGCATTCCCGAATTGCTCGCTCGCCTGCGCCCGGAGTTCGCCCTGGGCCTGCTGGCCGACGGGTTTCTGCCCGCCCAGCGGCTCAAACTCGCCGCCTTGGGGCTGGAGCGGTTCTTCGACGCGGTCGTGTTCACCGAAGATCTCGGCCGCGACGCATGGAAACCCTCGCCCGCGGGTTTCGAGAAAATAGGGATGGACCCCATTTTTCTTGGTGGCACCCCCAAGTCCGCTTGGGGGTGTCCGGTGGTTGAGGGTCCAACAGAAAGACACCCCCAAGCGGACTTGGGGGTGCCACAAGAATTCTTCGCCTACATTTCGGACAACCCTTCCAAGGACTTCCTCGCGCCCAATCGACTGGGTTGGCGGACGATCCAATGGCTCTATCCGGGTCAGGTCCACGCTCATTTGCCGGCGCCCGAAGGCGGAGGGCCTCAATTCATTGCCCGCTTGCCGGGCGAGGTGATTGAGATTCTGCGGCATTGATTTTGCCGGCTCGCGGGATTACAAGAAGTTTGAGCAGGGATTTGCGGAACGTAAAACTCGACGTCGAAGGAGACGCACCATGATGGGTCTTGATCTCGGAATGAGTTTTCTGGTCGAAACGACGCCGGCTTCCGCCCCCTCTTCCGTCCCTGGAGGGTCCATGAAAGTTCCTGACATGTGTCGAGATTTGTGGACCAACTGTCCGGACTTCTGCGGATCGGCAATTTACCTGGGCATGGCGTTGGTGGTGGCGATGCTGGTGTTCCTGCTGCTGTGGGGGCCGGCGAGAAAACTCCTGAAGATGAACTCGTTCCTGTTCGAGGCCAAACCGTTCTTTATCCGCGTGCTGTTCGTGATGCTGCTGCTGGCGGCACTGAGCGTCGCTGCCGGAAAATCTTTGGCCGTGGGCAACGGCGCCGCCTTCATGGAATACGTCTGGCGAGCGGCCGGCGACCTCAACGCCGTCTTTGCATGGTGCGCCGCCGTGGTGGCTGGATACGCCATCGTGCTGATGGTCCTGGTGGTCGGCCTGGGCCGAAAACGCGACTAACAATGTAGGGCGTGCAACTTTGGCCCGAAGGGCCGTTGCACGCGGAATCCGGACCAACCGGTGAGGCGAAGATTCCGCGTGCAAGTCGCAGACGACTGGCACGCCCTACAAAAAAGATAACCCATGACCAATGAACAATACCTCATCACGTCATATTTCATCGTTGCCGGCGGCAGCGTGGTTGCCGGCGCAGTCACGGCCTTGATCCTTCGCGGGCCGCTGCGCAAGGCGGTTGCGTGGATCGCCGCACCCGTGGGCCGCTTCCTCGGCCGCGGGTTCGTCGCCTGGATCCTCCTGGCCGCCATGCTCGGCTTCCTCTCGGTCAGCTACTCCGACTGTAGCCACGGAACCTACCAATCCATCGTGCAGGATCCCGAGCACATGGTCAAGGTCACGCACAGTCAGGTTTCGGCCATCTTCCAGTATTTGTTGATCGCCCTGATGGCCTACTCACTAGGCCTGGCCGTGATGCTCGCATTGCCCTGGACAAAACGGACGGACAAAACGTAGGGCGTGGCGCGTAGAGCGTTAAGCGTAGGGCGTTCAACTTTGGCCCGAAGGGCCGTTGTACGCGGAATTCGGGTTGCTGCCGCTACATTGAGTGATATGCCATGTGGGTCAAGAAAAACGAATCAGAAATCCAACAGGCGGAAGAGAAGTTGCGCCGATCCTGGAGGAGACAAGCTCCGCTTCTTGCATTCTTAGCAGGGGCGGCGGTTGCATTCTTCTTTGGAGTGATGGACTCTGTCTTTGGAGGGCGTCTTGCCAACGGTTTCTTCTTTCCCATCCGGAAACCAATTTGGTTGGACATGATCGAGACCTTTTCATTCACCTTTTTGTTTCTTCTTGTCGTTCTCCTATTGGTGAAGAGAAACGTGTTTCCTCGCAGTATGATCTGTCCTCAGTGTGGGAATGCCAAGAATGATAATGGGGATTTGACTTGTACCTGTGGCGGCAAGTTTGAACCTTTGACCCACTATCGGTGGGAGAAAGAAAACAAAGAGAACACCCGCCAATGAACCCTCACGAACGATACCAGGCCTTTATGCGATTTGAGCCGGTGGACCGGCCGCCGCTTCAGGAATGGGCGCCCTGGCCGGCGACCGTCAAGCAGTGGATGAAGCAAACCGGCAAGGACCAGGATTACGTCTTGCGGTACCTTCGCGAGTGCGATCCGGAGGAGAGCACCGGGATCGACATCGGCATGATTCCGGGATATCCGGAAATCGTGCTCGCGCAGGACGAAAAGACGATCACCCGGCAGGACCGCATGGGCAAGGTGTATCGCTCGTTCAGGGACGACCCCGACGCCTCGATGCCCGAGTACCTCGGTTCGCCGGTCAAGACGCGCGAGGACTGGAAGGCGGCCAGGGAACGTCTGAACCCCGACGCGCCCGGGCGGTATCCCGCCGACTGGCCGGACCGCCTGGCCCGATGGAAGCGCGACAAGCCCATCCTGCGGCAATACGCCGCCAGCGCGGACTATTACGGCGGCCCCAGCCTCTACGGTTTCGTGCGGATGCTCGTGGGAGACGAGCCGGCCATGTACCTGTTTCACGACGATCCAGGCTGGGTCCACGAGATGATGGAATTCAGCACGGAGTTCTTCATCCGCGTTCTGGCCAGGTCGCTGCTCGAGGCGCCGCTGACCCTGGTGCAGTTCTGGGAGGACATGTGCTACCGCGGCGGGCCGCTGATCTCGCCGGCCATGGTCAGCGAATTCATGGTGCCGCGATACAAGCGAATCGTGAAATCAATCCACGACGCCCGAATCGATATCGTCTTCGTGGATTGCGACGGCGACGTGAGCCGGCTTCTGCCGCTATGGATCGAAAGCGGCATCAACGGCGTCTTTCCCATGGAGCAGGCGGCCGGCAACGATGTCTGCGCGTACCGCAAGGAATACGGCAAGTCGCTCCTGATGACCGGAGGCATCGACAAGCGGGCGCTGGCCAGCGGGCCTCGCGCCATCGACGCGGAACTGGACCGCAAGGTCGCGCTGGCCTGGGAAGGCGGATACATTCCAACCGTCGATCACTCCATCCCGCCGGATGTGACATTTGAAAACTTCCAATACTACTGGCGGCGAAAAAAGAGCCTGCTGAAATGTTGAACCCTGCAGGGCATTCAGACCCAACGGGGTTCATCCGATCACTCCGAAATCATCTGGCCACCACTGGCATTGAAAAGAAGAACAGGCAGATAGAGCAGAAACCGACCCCCATGAAAATCAGGATCGGCAGGATAAAATTAACCCACCGGTTCTTGAATGGTTGCACAATCAGAGGAAACAGGATCACGCCATAGCAGAGACAGAAGCATATCTCATACGATCGGTCTGAGCCCAGATTGATCCCGAAGTAATGAGAGGCTACACCGTCCAGGACAAAACTTGGGATTTCGGGCAAGAACCAAACGATGCATCCGGCGCGAGCGAAGGCGCTCATGGACGGGCCCTTGGTCTCGAAATAATATTCCGCCCATGCCAATAAGAGACCTGTCATCGCGACAACAACAAGCATTCGCAGGACGATTTCGGCTGCTCGGCGCGACTTAGATTTTTCTTTTCCAAGCACAATCGCACCCCAGGTGAAGGACGGCGGAATTGACAGCAACATAGCTCTGGATGAAAGGTTTGAAAATGAAAAAATGAAAAGTCGGGTGCCATGCTCAAGTCTGCGCAGGCATGATCGCGCGACCTTTCCATGCCCGCGCAGACTTGGGCATGGCACCCCTCATTCCACCATTCTTTCCCACGCTTGGCGCAGGATTTCGCGCGTGGGGGTTTGCGTTTCGTAGCCGATCAACCATCGCGAGGCCAGGTACGCGCTCAGCATGGCGACCTGCGCCGCGCAGAGGAACACGGCGCGCGGGTCGATGCCGAAGATGGACCATCCGCCCTGCGCGGCCTGCGTCAGTGCGTCGAAGATCGACCCGCCCGCCATGGCCCCCACGGCCGAACCCGCGGCGCCCGCGAGCTGCACCAGCGTGAAACTGTCCGACTGGTACGCCAGAGGCACCGACCGCAACATGCTCCAGGTCCGCCCCATCAGCGCGCCGCCGTCCGCCACGCCCCAGATGAAAAAGAACAGGATCGACCAGACGTACAGCCAGAGCGTCCCGGCCGGCAATAGCAGCCAGGCCAGGCCCAGCACGGCGCAGAAGATCAGGCAGAAGCTGGACACCGGGCGCCCGCCGTGACGGTCCACCATGCGCGCCCAGGACTTCAGGCCGATCAGGTGTCCCACGGCCGCGCAGGTGCCCAGCCAAACCACAAAGCCCGCCGGCAGGCCGGGGAACGGATTGCCCGGACTGGAGGTCAGCAGCACCACCCAGAACGGCCCGAATAGCGAACTCACCAGCGAGAGCACCATCACGAAAAACATGTAGCTTCGCACGTGCCTGGACCGCCCCGCCAGTCGCAGCCGCAGCAGCAGCCCCACCTCCGGCGCCGTGCCGGGCCGCTCGGGCAGGCCTCGCAAGACCGCCGCACCGACCAACAAGACCACCACCCCCAGCCCGAACGGTGCCAGGAACCGCTCCATCGTGGGTTTTTCGCCAAGGACAAATCCCATGACCAGCGGAATGCCGATCTCCACGGTTCGCAGCCGCGTTCGCATCCGGGCGAAAAACGTGCCCATCGAACCTTCGGCGACGTTGTCTTGCAGCAGCGGCCACCAGCCCGTGCCGCAAACGTTGTTGATCAAGGCCAGCAGCGAGGCCGACAGGATCGCCAGCCAGATGATGCCCTCGCCCCGGCGACCCAGGGCGGCCAGCAAGATCATCGCCGCCGCCGGAACCAGGCAGGCGAACCGCCCGACGATCATCAGCCGCGCCTTGCCCACCCGCGGCACCAGGACCGTGCCCAGCAACATGCCCACCGGTGAAATTGCGCACAGCGTGGACAGCAGGCCGATGTAGAACGGCCGGGCGTCCAACCCCTTGAGCAGGAACAACGCCGGGATCGACCCCATGACGGTCAGCCCGATCGCGGTCCCCGTCGAGGCCGAACGGATCAACGCCCTCTCGGTGCGTTCCTGAGTTCTTGCGTCTTCTGTTAATGCGGGTGCGTCTGACATTGAAAACCATTGCGGATTTCGGAATTCGGATTTCGGATTGTTCCAGAGTGGCGATCTTACGGCTCTGCCTCTTCAATCCGAAATCCGAAATCCGAATTCCGAAATTCCTATATGGTGGGCATGACGTTTCCGCCGGCGACGGGCAGATACACGCCTGTGATGTAGCGAGCCAGGTCGCTGGCGAGGAACGCCACGGCGCTGGCGATGTCCACGTCCTCGCCTCGGTGGCCCAGCGGGATTTTCTTTTCGTGTTCGGGTTGTCGCTCGGTGCCGGCGGTACGGTCGCGGTCGCTGATGGTCCAGCCGGGCGCGACCTGGTTGACCGTGATTCCGTGAGTGCCCACCTCCCTGGCCAGCACGCGCAGCACGCCGTCCATGCCGCGTTTGCCGCTGACGTAGGCGCTCTGCGTGGGGAAGTTCTGCATGGCGCACTCGGTATTGATGGCGACGATCCGCCCCCAACCCTTCTTCATCATGGCCGGCACGAACGCCTTGGCCATCAGCACATTTTGCAGCACGCAGGAGCGGAACTGGCTTTCGTAATCCTCCACGCCCTGCTCCAGCACGGTGGTCCACTTGTACTGCGCGACCGCGTTGGTGACGACGATGTCGGCCTCGCCCAATTCGGCGACGACGGCCTGGTGCATCGCCGCGACGGAGGCCGCGTCGCCCACGTCGGCCTGGACGACCGCCGCTCGCCGGCCGGTCGCGCGGATTTCCTTGGCGAACTTCTCGGCAAGGTCCTTGCGCGAATGGTAATGGACGGCGACGTCGGCCCCGCACGAGGCCAGCGTGCGGGCGATCACTCGACCCAAGTCGCCCGCCGCGCCGGTGACCACCGCGATTTTTCCCGACAAGTCAATTTTCATATCTTCCTCTCAACTCTCGTTGTATGGGTGCATCAATATCTTCAAACAACTGTCCGGGTGCCATGCCCAATCGGGTGCCATGCCCAAGTCTGCGCGGGCATGTCTTCCATGGGTCCAAAGACATGCCCGCGCAGACTTGGGCATGGCACCCGACAAGACTCCGCGTCTTCACTTCGACATTCTGCTGTTCGACATTCGAATGTTCTGCGGTTCGTCGTTTCCGCTATGCACAGCAGGCCTGGTGGCCGCCGTCGACTCGAATGCTGATGCCGTGGACGTAATTCGCCGCCTCGGAGGCCAGGAACACGGCGACCTTGCCGATGTCCTCGGGGTATCCGATTCGACCCATGGGCACGCGGTTCTTGATGAACGCCTGGTTCTCGGGTTTTTCCCAATGCTCGCGGCCCATGTCGGTCAGGATGATTCCGGGCGCGACGGCGTTGCAGTTGATGCGGTGCTTTCCCAGGGCCGTGGCGAAACCGACCATGAGCATTCTCATGCCGCCTTTGGAGGCGCCGTAATCGACCTGGGCTTCGCCGGTCACGTTCTCGGCCAGCGAGGTAATAAAGATGATCCGCCCGCCTTTGCCTCGCTTGATCATCTCCGCCGCGACCGCCTGCGTGCAGTGGAACGCGCCGATGAGGTTCACGTCGATGGTCCGCTTGAAGACGGCCACGCTCATCTCCATCACGGGGATGAACGGGCAAATGCCCGCGTTGTTGACCAGCACGTCGATCTGGCCGAAGGTCTGGACGACCTTGGCGACCATGGCGTCCACACTGGGCCGGTCGGTGACGTCGCACCCGACCGGCAGCGACCGCACGCCCATGGCCTCAAGGTCCTTGGCGGCCCGGGCGGCGTTGGCGGCGTCGCAGTCGGCCACCACGATGTCCGCGCCCTGCTTGGCGAAACACTGCGCCGTGGCGAACCCGATCCCGCGAGCCCCGCCCGTGACGATGACAACCTTGCCTTTCATGCTCTGTCTCCTTGTTGGGTTTTGAATCGAACCAAACGGCGGATTGTATCGAAAACGACTTCGGCAAGCCACTGAGGAATGACGGCAAATTTCCTGTAGGCGTGCGCAAATCTTCCGGCACGCGGCGAAACGACAATTACCGGCCACTGAGAGCACAGAGAGCTCAGAGGAAAACGACGAAGGAAACCGGGGAAGAATCCGGGTTTCTGGCGTGGTTCGTAACCTATTACAACCTGTCGGGAAGCCACTGGAACGGGCGGGCGGCTCATTAGAACGCACAGGCGGCTCACTAGAACCTGTTCGGAAGCCATTAGAACCCGCCCGCAAATCTGCAAGTATTGTATACAAAGCATGTTATGCATTCCAGACCCCCATTCCGCGCGTTTTTCGCGCTATTTTACGGGATTTCCACAGGTCCTTGGCGGTTCGTCGCACAGGGATTCTTCGAGCGGGACTGCAATGATTAACGGATTCAGATGATTCAGAGACAGCTTTCACCCTGAAATCCGACCATGACCCCGATCATGCCCCTAAGGGAGGGTCGTCCATGCAATCTCGCTTTGCTGCTTTCTTGCGGGTTTGACGTAGACCCGGCCGGAGACCGAGTTCTTCTCTTCGCCGTTCAATCGTCAATTGTCAATCGTCAATCGTCAATTCTTCTTCCCGCTGCTCATATTCAGATGTCAAATACCATCCATCCACGAGCTTCTAGCAAGCCCGCGACAGGTCCACTTACAAAGACCACAATGTATATTATACCATGAATTTTGTTGTTTGCCA
>CAZYDC010000207.1:0-8538 GCA_964646065.1 uncultured Planctomycetaceae bacterium
AGCCTTGTGGGCCTCGTCCAAGGCCTCGGCCACTTCCGCCGGCTGCCGAGAGGCTGCCGCGATGTGCGCCAGCAGATCGACCGCCTCGGGTTCGTGCGGCATCGACTGCAGGACCTGTCGAACCGAATCTGCGGCCGCCGCGGGATCCTTCAGGGCAAGGTCCGCTCGGGCCTGCGCCAGCAGCATGGGAATGCTGTTGGGGACGGCTTCGAGCCCCTTGGCCGCCGTCGCCTTGGCGATTCGCGGCAAATCATCCAACTCGGCGATCCGAATAAGCCCAAGGTACGCTCGCTCGTCGGCGGGTTCGGCCTCCATCACCTTCTGCAACTGGGATTGCGCTTGCCGCCGCGACACCTGGCTGTCCTGCATCATTAGAATGGAAGCCCTGGCGTACATGATCTCCGACAATTGGCCGTGGCGTTTCTCCAGACTGTCCAGGACCGCCATCGCCTTGTCGCGGTCTTCGGGGCCGCCTCGCCCAATCAGCGATTGCACCATGGCCATCCCCAGCGGCAGATTGTCCGGCTCGGCCTTGGTTCCACGGTCCAAAGCCTGGAGGGCGTCGTCCGCCCGCCCGGCCGCCTGGTAGAACGAGGAAAGCATTCGATAACCGTCGGCCCTGGGCTGGAGCGTGGTGAGCTTCACCAGGTCGGCCTCCGCGGCCGGCGCCTGTCCCGTGGCGCGGTAGAACTGTGCCCGCAAGGCGTACGCCTCGAAGGAGCCCGTTTTCTTCACCAGTGCGTCCAGGCATTGCTGGGCTTCTTTGGCGCGGCCGTCGGCTTTAAGGAAAGTCGCCCGCAGCCAGGTCGCGGTGGCGGAATCCGGCTGAAGGGCGTCGAACTCGTCCAGATATTTGAAAGCGCGTTTGATGTCCCCGGACTTTTCGTAGACCAGTCGCGCCAGCAAAAGCCGCACGCCGGCGTCGTTGCGGTCCTGGGCGGCCTGAGCGGCCAGGTCGTCCATCGCCTGCTTGGCGCCGCCGCCGCCGGCCAAGGCCACTTCGCCCCGCAGCATGGACAATTGGGGCGTGGGCGCCTGGAGGGCGTCCATGACCCCCGCCGCCTCGGCAAGGCGTTTCTGGGATGCCAAAATTTCCATCAGGAGTTGCGCCACCTCAACGGAAGCGGGATTGGCCGCGATGGCGCGGTGGCAGATGTCCTCGGCCTCTCGCGCGTGACCGAGCCGAAGTTGTATTCTGGCAAGGGCCAGTTGCGGCATGGATGACGTGGGATCCTGCCTCGTCCACTCCGTCAGCGTCTTGACGGCCAGGTCCGACTGGCTGCGCCAGGAGTCGCCCCTCATCCACAAAGCCAGGCGGTGCCGCCGCCATAGCTGGCTGCTCTCGCCTTCGGCCTTGCGAACCTCTTCCAGCAGCCGCTCGGAGTCCTTGGGGTCGGCCAGCACTTCCGGAAGGCTCAGGAGCAGCCCTCGGGACAGCGAGTCGCGCGGGTTTTCGTTCGCCAGCGTTCGCAGTCGGGCCAGACCCTGTTGCTTCTGGCCATTCAGGAGTTCCAGACCGGCCATGCGGAAAGTCAACTCGGGTTTATACGGCGCGTCCACGGCGGCCAAGCCGCGCTGGATTGCCTTCTGTGCCTCCTCCAGATTGCCGGCAGACTGATGCGCTTCGGCCAGAACCATCCACGGCTGTCCCAGGTGGCTGTGCCGCTTGCAGGCCTGCTCGGCCGCGTCGACGGCGTCTTTCCACCGCTTCTGGTCCATGAGCAGTCCGGCCAATTGCAACTCGACGTCCAGAGTGTTCTTGCAGTCGGCGATCGCCTGCCGCAGTTGCTTTTCCGCCGCGTCGGAATGCCCCAGGGCGTGCTGGGCCTTGGCCAGCAGCAATCGGATTCTACTGTCCGCCGGCTGCTTCGCGGCCAGATCGGCCAGTTCCGCCGACAGCGCCGTGATGGCCGCCGGGCCCCCGCCACCCAGCGCGGCTTGGTATAGCTCGGCCTCGATCAGGACCAGCCGGCAATCCAAGCTGGCGGGATCGGCCGCGTGGCCTTGCCTGGCCGCCTGCACCGCCGCCTGCCACTGCTGCGATTTGAGATGCTCCGCGGCCAGCAACTGCCACATCTTCGCGTCCTTGGGCAGCAACTGGAGATATTCCGTCATAACCCGAACCGCCTGCGCTTGACGCCCGGTGCGCCGGTAGGCCGCCGCCAAGGTCCCCAGCCCGGCGGCGTTCAACTTGCCCGCCGCCCATCGAGGCTCCAGCAGTTCGATGACCTCGCCGCTCTTGCCTTCCGCCGTCGCGACGATGGACTTAAGCATCCTGACCTGGTCTTCCTGGTTCTTCAGTTGGAGAACGTCCACCAGGTTGAGGTATTCGTCCAGGTACTGCCGGGCCTTGGTCACGTTGCCGGAGGCATCGCACAACCGGACGACCTGCGGCAACAGTCCGACTCGATAGCGGCGTTCGCGAATGCCCGACAGAAGGGCCTCGCCCTCGGGCAGGGCCTCCTGGGGCTTGTTTCTTAGGAATGACAACTCGGCCGCCTGAAGGAAACGCGAGACCCGCCAGTCGTTGGTCGTGAAGAAACGTTTGAGGACGGCGTCATCGGAAGCGTTCCAAGCTGCCTGGAGAAGTTCGTGGGCCAGGTCCGCTTTGCCGGCGCGAACGTACTCCTGGCTCAAGGCCAGGGCGATTCGGGGATCGTCGCCGCGGTGGGCGCGGGCCTGCTCAAGGTCCAACGAGGCCTTTGCAAGCATGGCTTCCTTCGGCTGCCCCGGCAGAGACGGACAGGCCCTGAGGAACGCCGCCCGCTGAAGACGCGCCTCCGGGGATGCCGGATCGTAGTCCACGGCCTGATCCAACCACTTGGCCGCCTGGTCCAATCCCTGAGGCGACGCGTCCTGCCGGCAAAGTCCGCTCAGAAGCCTGCAAGCTTCGACGAACTCCAGGTGCTTTTCCGACCGCTTCTTGAGCCGGCCAACCAGGTCTTGCGCAACCTGCTTCGCGGAGTCGAACTCCCGGCGCTGCAGAAGCGAGTCGGCCTTCCAAAGCGAGGCGTCAAAATCCTCGGGGGCCTGCTCGAGGCGCCGCTGGGCGATATAGCCCAGGTCGCTGTAATTCCCGACGTACGTGTACAGGTCCGCCAGTCGCCGGTAGGGCTCGGCGTCTGCCGGAGTCAAATTGAGCATCTCCCGGTACGCCGATTCGATCAACTGGATGTCGCGAGTTTCCATCGGCTCGCACCGCCGGACGGACTCCGCGAACTTGCCGAAGATGGCCGCGTCCTTGGGCTTTCTCGCCAGATATTCCTGGAAAGACTTTCTGGCGCCGGGCCAGTCCTTGCGATCGTAGGCCGCCAGACCGTCGGCCAGGTCGCGCTTGGACAAGACCTCTCGCCGGACCTGTCGGGCGGCGAACGCCAGCCCGACCAGAGCGGCGGCGACCACGACGAGGATCAGAATCAACTTGACGTTTACCCGTCCGATGGGGTACTGCTTGGGTTGCACTTTAATCTCCTTGAGCTCCGTTTAACTTGAACCGTTCCCTCAGATCCGCCGGGCCGACGCTACCGGTCGTCCGCTTGATAACTGCCCTCGTCGACGTTCTGAGCGGCTTTGGCCTCCGAACCGCGGCACTTCGTTCCTTGTTCCCGCTTGCCTCGCGCCGCCAGCCTGGCCGGTTGCGAAGGGCTTCCGTCATTCCCGGCGCAGAATGTGACACGCATTCTGCACAGAAAGAAAATCATCGCCTCGTAGCGGTTGTTGACGTTCAGTTTGATGTATAGGCGGTCGAGATGAGAGCGAACCGTGGAAATCGCGATGCCCATCTTGAGGGCAATTTCCTTGTCCCCGTGACCGCAAAGCAGGTTCAGGGCCAGGCTCTTCAACTGAGGCGAAAGTCTCAGGCCGCAGGTCAGTCGCTCCCAGACCGGTTCGGTGAACAATTCATCCGGTTTCATGGGCGCGGCCTCTCGCAACCGAGACCTGCTTGCGTTCTCGTCCTGGCCCAACTGCGATGACGACGTTGATTGCGTATCCTGAATCATGAGTTCCCACAACTTCCTTATCGCACCCGTCCAGGTGCGGTTAGCGTAATGATCTTTACGAGTTGCCTGTCAGCTTGGCGATCTCGGCCCGCTCCCTGGGATCGAATACCTGTTTGACATCGTCAATTTGACGGGCCTCCTCAAGGCACTTCTTTGTCGCCGCCTGGTCCTTGAGCCTGGAACAAACACGAGCCAATTGCAGCAGGGCCTGGGCCCGAGCCTGGCCGCCCGGCGACGTGGCGTCCACGAGTTTCTCAAAGGTCTTCCTGGCTTCGTCCAACCTGCCCGACAGATTCGAGAGAATGAACCCCCGCGTGTCGAGGAGGTGCGCGTTTGCCGGGTCGATCTTCAAGCACTTGTCGGCCAACTCCAGCGCCGCCTTGTAATCGTGATCGTTCTCGGCCAGTATCCACGCCAGATCGTTCATCGCGCTGGCATTGCCGGAATCATCCTTGAGCACGTCGCCGTAGACTTTCTTCGCCCGTTGTGCGTCGCCTGTCCGGTAGGCCGCCGCCGCCAGCCCAAGCCGGGCCTCCATCATCCTGGGCTTGGCCGCCAGGACGTCCTCGTACAGCTTGACCGAGGCCTTTCGATGGTCCGGCGACTCCGATGTAACCAGGATCGAGGCCGCGCTCAGAAGGATTCTCGGATCGTCGAAGCCCGCGGCGCGGTAAGAGGCAACCACGTTGGGAATCTCGTCGAATCTCTTCTGCGTTGCCAGCAAGAGAAGCCTCGCCTGGACAATTCCGGAATCTTTGGGTGCGAGTTTCTCGGCCTGTTGCATGTTCGACTTGCAGCCTTCCACGTCGCCCCCAGCGCGGCAGAACTCCGCCAGCGCCAGGAACGTCTGGGCGCTGCGGCTGCCCTGCGCGGTGACGCTGTAGGCCTTCAGGTCGGCCTGGCCCTTCTGAGTCTGGTTCATCGCGGCCAGGAGGCTCGCGTTGGCCAACTGGAGTTGCTCGTCAGCCGGGCTTTTCGACATGGCCTTCTCGATCAGAGACCCGGCTTCCTTGAGCAGTTCCGCATCCCCTCCCTTCAGTGCGAAGGCGATCAGAAGATCCCTGGCCTCGGAGTTCTCGGGCGATTTGGCCAGTGCGACGTGCGCCAGTTCGGCGGCCATTTGCCCGCTACCCAAGGCGCTCTCGGCGCGAGCCCGGGCGAGCACCAGGGGAACGCTTTCGGGGTTCGAGGCCAGACCGCGAATCGAAAAATCCCGGGCCGCCTTGTAGTCCTCCTGCTCCATCGCCACGGCGATGAGCGACAGGTGCCCCAAAACCGACGCCGGCGCCAGAAGAACGGCCCGCTCCAGGATCGTTCGGGCCTCCGGCAGCGACGGCCCGGAAGGCGCCTTGGCCAGTTGGATGGCCCGGGTTCTCAAGAACTCCGGGTCATTGGGCAGTTGCTTCTCCAGCGACGAGAGCATCTCGACCGCCTGCGCCTCGTCGCCCGGGGCGTTGCGGGCAAACAAAATCCGCATCAGGTCGCGCTTCAGGGACAGGTCCTTGGGAAAGGCTTGGGTACCTTTCTGAAGCGAGGCCGCCGCCTTGTCCACTTTGTCCGTGGTCACGTAGAAGGCCGCCAACGCCTCATAGCCTCTGGCCCCGGAATCGGGGAAGGTCGTCAACTTCAGGAAGTCCCGCTCCGCCGGTTCATACTTCTTGGCGTCGGCAAGGTAGGTCGCCCGCATCAGGTACGACGAGAAGTCCTTGTTCTTGGCCACGTTCTCTTCCAGGAGTTTTTCGGCCTGCTCCAGGTTGCCTTCGGCCTTGAGGATCATGACCTTCGCGGCCGTCAGGGCCATGGAACCGGCCGAGATCGACTCCGCCTCCTGCAGGTACTTGGACGCCTGCTTGGCGTCCCGGGTCTGCCAGTAGAGCAGCCGGGCGAGCAATATGCGGGAGTTCGCGTCGCGGTCGTCGTTGCTCACCCGCAGCCTCAGTTCGTCGATGGCCCCGGTGAGATCTCCGGATTGCAGCGCCAACCGGACATACCAGGAGCTCATGACCCGCGGGTTGGCTTCCACGGCTTTGAGAACCTGCTGCGCGTCGGCGAACCTGCCTTGTTTCTCCAGAAGCGTGACCAGGCGGTCGGCCACGTCCGTCGCGGAAGGATTCCGCGTGAGGGCCTGGCGGCAGACATCCTCGGCTCGCTCGGGATTGCCCAGTCTCTGGTACATTTCCACCAGGAGCAGCGCCGGCTCCGACCACTCGGGATCGGAGTCGATGCACTTCTGCGCATAGGCGGCAATGTCCTGCTGCTTGGATCGCCAATCCTCGCCTGACAACCATAGGGAGGCCTGGTACAGCCGCCACAATAGGCCGGTCTCTCCCTGGGCCTGGTGAATCGCCCCGACCAATTCCGCCGCCGCCGGACTTTCCCGCACGTCCCGAAGGCTCAGGAGCAGCGCGCGGGCGCGGATTTCCTGCTTGTCCTCCCTGGCCAGCTTGAAGAGAAGGTCCTCTCCAACTTTGCGGTCGCCCTCGAGCAGCTCCAGCATGGCCAGGCGAATCCGCAGCGCTCGATTCTCCCATCGTTCCGTCATGTGCGAAAGGCCGTCTCGGATGGCTTGGCGCGCCTTGCCGGAATCTTCCTGGGCCGCATAGATGCCCGATAGCGACAGCCAAGGCTCGGAGAGTTCCGCGTGCCGCTGGCAGGCCTGGCGACACACTTCGGTCGCCTCCTGCGGACGCTTCATCCTGTAGAAATGTCGCGCGAGCTGCATCTCCGCCGGCAGCGTGTCTTTGCACTCCTTGATGGCCAGCTTCAGTTCCTGCTCCGCGACCTCGGTCCGTTTCTGATATATGGCGATGATCGCCTGCAATACGCGGATGTCCACGCGATCCGGATGGTCCCGGCGCAGCGCCACCAGTTCCTTGCCCAGCGCGTCGAGCCTGACCGTATCGATCTGATACGTCTGCTCCGCGGCCAGGTAAACGCTCGCCTCGATTCGCAGCAACTTGATGACGATATCCGCCGGATCCAAAGGTTCCGCCAGCCTGGCCGTCTCGAAGGCCCGGTTCCAGTCTCGCAGCTTCAGGTATTCTTTGGCCAGTTGGAGGGTCATCTTGGGGTCCTGCGGACGAAGCCGCAGGTAACTCAGAATCGCGTGAACCGACCGCCGATTCTGGTCCGTCCGGCTGCACGCCTCGGCCATCAGCTTCAGCGGTTCGGGTTCCGAAGGGTTCGCGACGATCACCGGGTCCAGCACCTCGATGACCTGGTAGGGCAGATCCTCCGCCCTGGCCACCAGCGCCCGCAGATAGGAAACGTTCGTGGCAAGGCCTGCGGTCGAAGTCGCGGACGGCGTGAGTTCCAGAAATTCGTCCAGGCATCGTCTGGCGTCCGATGTCCTGCCGCAGGCCACGTATAGACGTATCGCCTGCCGCAGGGCCGACACCCTCAGGCGCGGTTCTTTCAATATCTCAAGCGCCTTGTCCGCCAGCGAGGCGTCCTGGGGAACCGCGTCCCTCTGCATGGCCAACTCGGCCGTCTGAAGGAATCGCAGCAGGACCCAGTCGTTGGGATCGAAGAAAGACTTTGCCACGGCCGCCTGGTCCACTTTCTCGGCAAGTTTCATTTCGGCCGAGGCCTTGTCCAGTTTGCCGTGCGCCGTCCATTCTTCGCTGAGGATCAGAAGAATCTCCGGGTTGTCCGTACCGATTTCGTCCGCTCGAGTCAGGTCCTTTTGGGCCGCTTCCGACAGGTCGGCGGAGGTCTTGCCCGCCAGGGAAGAAATCTGGCGGTAGAAGCGCGACCGCTGGACCAGCGCCTCGACGGATTTGTCGTCGTACGCAACGCCCCGATCCAGCCATTTCAGCGCCTCCGCTCTGGATTGCTCGGAGTTCCCGGCGCCCGTTATTTGGCTCATTAACGCGCAGGCCTTCACGTATTCGGGGTGCTTTTCGCGCCTCGCGTCGAGGCCCTTGACGAGTTTGGCCAGCACATCCAGGGCCTCCTGATCTTGCGGCTTTCGCAGCTTGAGCAGAGACTTCGCCAGCCAAAGAGGGGCCTGGAGGTCGTCCGGGGCAACCGCCAGCCGCTTCCGGGCGATGTAGACCAGTTCTTCAAACTGTCCGACGCCTTCGTAGACCATCGCGAGCCGGTCGTACGGCAGTTTGTCCGAAGGGCGAGCCCCTATGATCTGACGATAGACGTTAACGGCCGCTTTAAGATCCTTTCCTTCCAACGGCCGGATTCGCAAAGATGCCTCCGCGAATTTACCCAGGATGTCGATGTTGTCAGGGTTTCGCCCCAGGTACTCCAGGAACTGGTTGCGGGCCTCAGGCCAATCCTGTTTTGAAAAGGCCGCCTGCCCCTGCTCCAACGCCCTTGCCGACAGGACATTCCTGCGGACATATCTCGCGGTCAAGGCGCCTGCGCCAAGCACGGCCGTCACCAACAGGATGATGACGACCACCTTGACGTTGATTTTCCCGTCTCTATGTCCAATCATGTGCTATCCTTTCCACCGTGATACCGCGTCTTAGCAGCCCGTTGAAAAAGGCCATCCGGCGTAGCATGGGCGTCTCGCCCATGA
>CAZYDC010000208.1:0-8462 GCA_964646065.1 uncultured Planctomycetaceae bacterium
ACGGCCTTCTGGAACTCCCCGCGGGCCTTCTCCTTTTCGCCCATCCGAATGAACAGGGTCCCCATGCTGTTATGGCACATCGGGTTGCCAGGGTTGATCGCCAATGACTGGAGATACAACTCGCGCGCCCGCTCGTAGTGTCCTTGCGAAAACTCGATCTGGCCCATGTTATTCTTCGCCTCGGCGTTCCAGGGGTTCAGGGCGAGCGTTCGCTCGTAATCCGCCATGGCCTCGCCGGGCCGGCCTTGGTCGCCCCTGAGAACACCCAGGTTGTACCAAGCCAGCCAGCAATCGGGGTTGCGGTTTATCGTGTCGGCCCAGAGCGTTTCTTGCGAGGCGAAGACGGCGGCTCGGCTGAAAGTCTGCGCCAGCAGCAGCGCCAGAACGATGCAACCCAGTCCCAGGATGATCGGGCGGGCAGAGGCTTTCCGCCGGCCCAGCGCCCAGGCCCCCGAGCAGGCCGCCACCAGCAGGCCCACCATCGGCAGGTACAACCAATGGTCGGCCACGCGGGAACTTCGCATGAACGAGATGTCGACGAACCCGAGCACCGGCAGCAGCGCCACCAGGGTGTAACCGATCGTCCACAAGGCGTACTTGCCCCAGGTGCGGCGGAAGTGGAAAGCCACAGCCACCGTCACCGCCAGCAGCGCCAGCGGCACATACGACAGCACATTGTGATCGTCCACATGCCACAGGGGATAAATCAGGTTGAGTTGGACGGGCGCCAATATCTTGCCCACGTAGAACCAGAACGCCCACGCGGCGCCCGCCAGCCTGGCGGCCGGGCTGATAGGCTCAACCGGCAAGTTCGCGTTCCCGTGATGACTCTCGAACCAAACCGTCACCAACCCCATCGCCCCGGCCAGGACGAAGTACGGAATCGTCTTGAGAACCTCCTTGGTCAGCAACCTCCCTCGCTGCCACCATATCAGCCCCACCAGGACAGGTCCCAGGATGACCACCGACGTCTTGCTCAGCAGCGCCAGCGCGAAAAGCCCTACGCTCGCCGCGAGCAAGGACCAACGCCCCGACTGCTGATGCCGAAGAAAAACCAGCAGCGATCCGAAAAACAGGCATCCGGAAAGCGCGTTCTTAAGCTCGGCGATCCATGCCACCGACGGCACGTTGACCGGATGCACCACAAAGATAGCCGCCACCAGCCAGGCGGCTGGCATTTTCAGCTTCACCAGGCATCGCCAAAGCAGAATGCCGGCCAGCCCATGCAGCAAAACGTTCACCAGGTGATATCCCGTCGTGTCCTGCCCCCACAGACGCCACTGGACCCAGAAGGCCGTCAAGGTCAGCGGGTAGTACTGCTCCATCGCGGTGCCGAACCATATCCGGCCCAACATGCCGTCGCGGATCACTTCGCGGTTGTTGAAGACGTAGGTGTCGTCGTCCCACAAAGGCCCGCCATGCAATGCCGGCATATACGCCACCACGGGCAGGACAATCAAGGCCGCGCAGAGCAGCAGGAAGCGAACCCGATTCTCCCCCGCCGGCGCGGCTGCGGCGATGGCAGCCGAACTGGGTTTTGCAGGCCCGGCTTGCGACGAACCGGTTTGTCTTTTACGGCTCACGTGGGACATTCTACATCACATCATCCAAACCGCAAAGAATGCAGAGATGAATAATCTATTTCTCCTTTGCTCAGGTAAGGTATTGAACTAAAGCCGCCTAGTCATATCGCCGAATTCATAAATAATTGTCGCAAAACGGTGATTTTGTGTTCAGATTGTGTTAAGAACACGTTATGACTATGTAAGCAAGAAACGTAGGTCTAAAATAGTATATGAGCGTGTTAGCTGGCAATACGGGAATGCAGGCCGGCGCCTCCGCGAGGCGAGTCACGGGCGCCCGCTTGGTGCTGGCCTTGATCCCCGTGATCTGGGCGCTCAACCTGTTGGACCTGCTCTTCACGTTGCTGGCATACCAGATGAACGACTTCGACGAACTCAACCCGCTGGCCAGCGCGCTGGGATGGCACAATCAGATCCCGCTGAAGCTTGGGGCGCTGGTGTTCTTCTCCACGGTGTGCATCGTGGTGCGGCATCGTCGGCTCACGCAACTGGGTTGCTACGTCGTTACGGGAGTGTACGGCGTTCTGGCCGTCGTCTGGGTGAGCATGTTCAGCTTCTTGCTCTCGCCCCACTTCTTCCAACTGCTGATCACGAATTTCTGACGCGCGCCCGTGCGGCGGGCGGCCGTTGACCCAATCCACATTCCGATCCGACAAAGAACCGGACAATTCTGTCCACCGGTCTTCCCCCGTTGACATAGCCGGCGATCTGGCGACAATGTTCTGCGTTGCAATCTTATTGAAAGGATCGCCATGAGCGACATGCTGGTCAAACTGTTCGACATGCCGGACCATTCCGCCCTGGTCGCAAAGCTTCGCGCGGAGGGCATCGACTTTCGCCGGGCCTTGCCGCCCGAGATGGACGTGGTAGCCGCGTGGGTCAAGGAGACCTTCGGCTTTGCCGGCTGGAAGTGCGAGGTCGATCGGGCCATCTGCAACGTGCCGCCCTCGTGCTTCATCGCCGTCCAGAACGGCAGCCTGATCGGCTTCTCGGTCTACGACGCCACGTGCAAGGACTTCTTCGGCCCCACGGGCGTACACCCTTCGCAGCGGAAGCGAGGCATCGGCACGGCGTTGCTGTGGTTGGCCCTGAAGGCGATGGCTGAGCAAGGCTACGCGTACGCCATCATTGCCTGGGTCAGTTCCGAGGAATATTACTCCAAGGCCTCCGGCGCCGTGGTCATTCCAAATTCCGAACCGGGAATCTTCCGGGGAATGCTCAAGCTCTAGCGGCCCGGGTGCCATGCCCAAGTCTGCGCGGGCATGTCTTCCACGGGGCAACATGCCCGCGCAGACTTGGGCATGGCACCCGAAATGGTTCCCCCTTTTCCCGCACAACTTTTGCATGCCGATTGTGTCTAATAGGTAACTCCTCGTTGGATTGGAGTGGACGGATCTTTTTTCGAGTATAATGCCTGCCTTTTAAGGAAGGTTTCTTGCCGGACATAGTTTGGAAGAATCTGCCGCCGGAGTTGGCGACGTCGTTTCGGCCTGCCGGTCCGCCTCGATGGCTGGTGGCCTCGCTGGCCTGCCTGGTCGCGGCGGCGTACCTGGCGTGTGTGCATGGCCAATGGTGGCCGACGTCGGACTCGGCCTTGTATGTGGGCCTGGGGCGGTCGTTGCTGGACGGAACCGGCTACCGGTTCAACGGCGAGTTCTGCAATGAGGTCACGCCGGGGCTGCCCTGGCTGTACGCAATCTGCCAAGCCCTGGGCGGGGCGAACAGTTTCTGGCTGTGCCACCTAGCCATCACCGCCGCCGCCCTCGCGGCCCTGTGGCTGATCTACGCCGCACTGTCCCGCCTGACCGACCGCACTCTGGCGCTGGCCGTCGCAATCATCACCGCAGGCAGCAACCTATTCTTCTATCACGCCAACCAGTTCCTCACCGACATGCCTTTCATGGCCGTCTTCTGGGCCATGATCTATGTTGCCGTTCGATACCTCCAGGCGCCGGGGTGGCGATACCTGGTCTTGGCGGGCGCGTTAGCGGCGATGGGCATGTTGGTGCGAGTGCCCGGCCTGACGGTGGTAGGCCCACTGGCCGCCGGAGTGCTGCTGCAAATCGGCGCGACCAAGCTCCCCCGGCGAATCGCCCTGGCGGCCACCTTCCTCGTCCTGGCCGGCGGGACCGCGGGGGTTTTCTACCTCCTGGCACACCAGGGCGCACAGGTCACTCCGCCCTACATGGTCCACGCGCAAAAGAGCTTCCTCGACTTCCCGATCCTCTCCCAACCATGGAGGGAGTTCCAGGGATTGGCCCTTGTCGCCTGCCCGATCGGCAGCGATCCGGAGGCGGCTGCCAAGACCATCGACACTGACAAGGCCCGAGTGGTCCTGGGCCTGGCGCTGCTGGCCGTGGGCTGTTTGGGAATGGTGCGGATGATCCTCCGCAAACAGGTTCTGCTGCCCGTGACGCTGCTGCTTAGTATGCTGGTCCTGCTGGCCATTCGCGACATGACCAAGATGCCCGCCCGCTACCTGATGTCCGTCAGCCCGATCACGTCCCTGGCCGTGCTGTACGGACTGCTGTGGATCGTCCAGGCGATGTTCATCGCGGCCAGGTGGCTCGCGCGAGCGGCATGTGCGGAGGCAACACGGGGCTTCCGAAGCCTGGCCCACTTCGTTCGCCGAGGCAAGAAAGCCGCCACGACCTTCAGGTTTGATATCCAACCGACTGGCCCCACGGCTGCCAATCTTCCGTCCGAAATTCAAGGCCCAAGACCGAAACCCGTCCGTCTGAAGTTTTCCTTGGGCCCAACGGCCACGTGGATCACCACCGCCGTTCTGGTGTGCCTGTCCCTGGCCGCCAACGCAGTCGCCGTTTCGCAGAGGTTCCTCCAGCACGCATACTACGGTCACACGGACCAGTTCCTCTTGCACGTGGGCAGCGGCTCATTCCTGGGCCTGGCGAAAATGGCGGACATGGCCAAGGCCATCCCCGCCAGTCGCGGGCCGGTGACCTGCCTTTATCCCGACTTGCGTATCCTGTACCTGTGGACCGGGCGAGTCATGGCCTGCCAACTGCCCGGCAAAGACCCCAGCGACACGCTGGACGACCTGCGAGCCTTCATGGATCGCAAAGGCTCGAGCTACCTGGTCGTGGGCGATGAAGACGAGCCCGAGAATTGCAGGATCGTCAAGCAACTGGTGAAAAAGGGCGTGCCGCTTACGGACGACTTCCGCCAGATCGCCTACGAGAACTCCTGCTATTTCTTCGTGCGGATCACGACCGCCTCCGCCGAGGCGCCCACCCCCGCCACAGAACCCAGCACCGGCCCGGCCACCGAACCGGGCCCCGCCACCGAACCTGCCACCAGCACGGCGCCATCTTGAGCGGCAAAAGGAAATGCGTGACATGATAACCGGATGGCTTTGTCTTTTGGCCTGCGCTATCGCGGTGACCCTGATCTGGCCGGTGGCGCGGTGGGGTCTGCACGGCGGCGGCCACGTTCGCGCGATGGGGTTCTGGACCTGCCTGACCTCCGCGGTCGTCTGCGGGGTCGCGCTGTGGATGCAGGACGTCATCCGGCCGTTCTCGCGGGAGCTTGCGCCCGTGTGGATGGCCGGAGCGGTGCTGGGCGTGGCGTACTCGATCGGGTTCTACATCCTGATCATGCGCTGCCTTCAGACCGGCCCGACCGGGCCGACCGTTACGGTCAACAACTCGGCCATGATCTGCGGCGTGCTGTTCGGCGTGCTGTGGCTCGATCCGCACGTGCCCAACCTGTGGATCATACTTGGCGCGGCCGGCACGCTGCTGGCGATGACGCTGGTGGGCCTGGGAAAAAGCCCCGACCAGGACGCATCGCTGCCGCCCGCCAAAGGCGCCTCTCCCATGACGGCCCGGTGGAAACTTTGCCTGATGCTGGGCGGCGCGTTTTCGGGCTTGTCCTTCATGTCGCAGGCGTACGTCGGCATCTTTCACGCCACCATCCAGAAGGGGCAGTTGTTCGCGATGGTCGGTTTCGGCCTGGCGGGGGTGATCCTCCTGGCCTCGATGCCCCGCCAGTGGGGCCGGCTCTGGAGTTGGCGGGAAATCATCGGCGGCGCCGGCGTGGGCGTGCTCAACACGGTGAGCATTCCACTGACCATGAAGGCCTACGCGTGCTTTGCGCCCGAGATCGTGCTGCCGGTCACGGTGGTCACGCCCATCGCCCTGAACCTGCTGATCGCCCGCGTGCTCTGGGGCGAACGTCTCAGCCGCGTCGTCTGGGGCGGATGCACCCTGGCGATTATCTCCGTGGCTGTGATCGCCTACGGCAGCAAAGTGAAGTAGCCTGCTGCCCGTTTCGGAACATGCTCTGCCCGACCGGGAATCTGTGCTGCCCAACTCGCAACCCGAACTGCCCAACCGGGAACCTGTTCTGCCCAACTGGCACAGGTTCTGCCCGATTTTTCCGCACTCCATGAATTATAAAAGTCTTATATACAATATGTTATGAATTTAAGACCCCTTCTTTGGAGCGTTCTTGCGATTCTTGCGGGGAATCGGCGCCGGTGTTTGCGGCCTCTGATATTCGGATGTCAAACCCTTCGACAAGCTCAGGGCAAAGCAACAACCGCGAACCCCTATCAAGTCCGCGCACGTCGCACTAACAACCGTTGGAATATACTGCAAATGCCATGCCAGGCCGGCCGTCGCGGCGCGCCGGCGCGGCAAGCGCCGGCCAAACAACCAGTTAAATTTTTTCCGTTAAAATCGCCCCATTCGCGCGGGAAAATTTAACCTGCCAAATTTGGTAATCGCCAGCCTGGGAACGCCGATCTCCCGATCGGCTCTTCCGGCATTTTCGGTCATGCACATGAGAAGACCGGGTTGAGGAACAGTTGATGGAACAGATGGAGAAACGGAAAGAGCCAATCGGAGATTGGCGTTCCCAGGGAGCAACATTCCGCTATCCTTCAACTGCCACCGGCGGTAGGATTTTCTTCATGCTGTCCTGCCGTTTACCCGGAACGGAGTATTACATCGAACCATGCTGAACGAGCTTCCAACCAAAGGCCCCGGCGAAGATCCGGTAAATCGGGGACAGACACCGATTTCGCAGACGAAATCCGTCTCAGTCCCCGATTTACCTACCGACTTGCCTACCGACTTACCTACCGACTTGCCTCATCCTTCCGACCCCAACCTGTGGCGGGCGGTCTTGCTGATTGTCGTGGCGGCGCTGGGCGCCTATTACAACAGCTACTCCTGCCAGTTCGTCCTGGACGACAACCGGGCGATCCTCACCAACCCGTCGATTCGCCACCTTTGGCCGCTGGGGCCCGTGCTCAAGCCGCCGGCCCAGGAGGGCGAGACGGTCGGCGGCAGGCCGCTGCTCAACCTCTCGCTGGCGATCAATTACGCCTTGAACCGTACAAGTGTCTTTGGCTATCACGCCGTCAACCTGGCGATTCACGTGCTGGCGGCGCTGGCGATGCTGGGCGTCCTGCGGCGGACGTTCCTGCTGCCGTGCATGGGCGGACGCTTCAACACCACGGCGCTGGGGATGGCGACAGCCATTGCCCTGCTCTGGACGGTGCATCCGGCGCAGACGGAGTCGGTGACATATATCTGTCAGCGGGCCGAGTCGATGATGGGGCTGTTCTATCTTCTGACCCTGTATTGCGTGATCCGATCCTCGGATGCCGGCGACTGGCGGTGGCCGCTGGCGGCCGTGCTTTCCTGCGCGCTGGGAATGGCCAGCAAGGAAGTGATGGTCACGGCGCCGGTCATGGTGCTTCTGTACGACCGGACGTTCCTGTCAGGCTCGTTCGCGCAGGCGTTGCGGAAGCGATGGCGGCTGTATATCGGCCTGGCCGCGTGCTGGGGGCTGCTGGCGTGCGAAATGATTCAGGCGGGGTCGCGCGGAGAGACGGCCGGGGCGGGCAAATACATGCTCGACGTGCGAACCTACGCGCTCACGCAATTCGGCGTCATCCTGCACTATCTGAAAGTGTCGTTCTGGCCGCATCCGCTGTGCGTGTACTGGTTCGGCTGGCCCGGGGCAAGGACCGCGTCGCAGATCCTGCCGGGCGCGATCGCCGTGGCGGCCATTGCCGTCGCGACGATCCGAGGCTTGACGGGCGGCCGCAAATGGGGATTCCTGGGCGCGTGGTTCCTGGTGATTCTGGCCCCGACCTCAACCGTGGTGCCGATCCTCTCGCCGATTTTCGAGCACCGCGTTTACCTTTCTTTGGCGGCGGCGATGACACTGGTGGTGCTCGCGGCGACCCTGCTTTGGCAGCGGCTGCTCAAGGACAAAGGCTGGTTTGCCGGCCAGGACCTGAGGGAACAATGGCGCGTGCCGACGGTGGCGGCGGTGGCGATCGTCATCGGGCTGGCGTTTCTGACGACCCGGAGGAATCTGGATTACCGGTCGATGGCGACCCTTTGGCAGGACATTGCGGCCAAGGCGGACCTGTGGGGAAACGAGGCGGAACTGATGCAAGACACGCCCGATGTCCGCAAGACGTACTCCGGAATCAACAACGAACTGGGGTATTGGCTGGCCAGCAGCAACAGTGATCTGGCACTGAAATGCATCGGGCGCGCCATCCGCCTGGATCCGAAAAATGACGAAGCCTACATTAATTATGGCGTGGTTTTGCACATGCAGAAGGACCTTCCCGGGGCAATACGGCAGTTCCGCCAGGCCATCGAGCTCAACCCGAATAACGTCGGGGCGCAGTATCGCCTCGGAACGCTGCTCTGCCAGCAAGGCATTGATCAAACTCCTGGCAAAGAAGAAGAGCCAAGATCCCACGTACGCTGCCGCCATTGGCGAGGGGCCAAGCTATGCGGGACAGAGCCTGCGAGAGTGGTTGAATACGCAAAATGGTGGAGAGGTGAGTTTCGAGGCGGAGGTCGTGCGGTCCAAACAGCCGGTATTGGT
>CAZYDC010000209.1:0-8453 GCA_964646065.1 uncultured Planctomycetaceae bacterium
ACATCACCCGGTGGCCGTCCTTGTGCAGCCATCCGCCCAGTTGCCCGACCACCGTGACCAGATTCTTGGCCGGACCTTTGCCCTTGGGGTCTTCCACGCGCTGGACTTCCCGCACGCTCAGGCCCAGGGCCTTGACGACGGCGAGGGTCGTGTCGGCATCGGTGGCGCTGAATTTCTGCCCCTGCCACTGGGCCAGTTCCGCCCGGAACGCGTTGTGCCCGCCCAGATAGTCCTGCTGCACCTGGAGCGTGGGCGGATTGCCCATCGGGTCGGTCTCGGCCAGGAACTTCGCCCACGCCTCGGCCATGCCGGGCGCCGCGGAAATATCGGAGGTGAAGATCGCGCCGATCTTCCAGTATTCCTCGGGCATGAAGGCGTCGATCTCGCGCTCGCGCTCGACGACCAGCCGCACGGCCACCGACTGCACCCGCCCGGCCGACAGCCCGGTCGCCACCTTCCGCCACAGCAGCGGCGAAACCTGGTAGCCCACGATGCGGTCCAAAATTCGCCTCGCCTGCTGCGCGTTGACCTTGTTCATGTCGATGTCGCGCGGATGCTCGAAGGCCGCCTGGATGGCGCTCTTGGTGATCTCGTTGAAAATGACGCGGTAGACCCGCTGGTTCTTCCGGACGCCCAGGCTCTCGGCCAGATGCCAGGCGATGGCCTCGCCCTCGCGGTCCAAGTCGGTCGCCAGGTAGACCTCGCCGGCCGTGCGGGCGTACTTCTTGAGTTCGGCCAGAACTTTCCTGCGGGTGGCCAGCGGTTCGTAGGTGGGCTCGAAATTGTGTTCCAGGTCCACCCCGATCTTTTTGGTCGGCAGGTCGCGCACGTGCCCCATCGAGGCCCGCACGACGTAGTCGCGACCCAGATACTTGTTGATCGTCTTGGCCTTGGCGGGCGATTCGACGATCACCAGCTTCTTACTTCCGTGGGACGGCCCTGCGGCCTGTCCTTCTTCGCCGTCCGTTTCGGGCGCGGAGCTTTCGCTCTCGACCGACGGTTCGTCGGCGATCGGCTCGGCACTTGGTTTTCGCGGCCTCTTAGCCATCGTCACCTTAAAATAGCACACTATCCGCCCGCGCCGTCATAATTCTTGCAACGCATTCTAGGCAGCCCTCGGGCCAACCCATGATTTGAAGTCGGACATAACGTTGTCAAGCATTGAGGAAATATTTATTTATGTGAGGGAACGAATTCACGACACAGAGACGCAGAGGGACAGAGAACGGCAAGAGAAATGAACGGCAAAGAAATCTGGTTGATCAATATTTCTCCATATATCTTTGCTGTTCTCTGTCTCTCTGCGTCTCTGTGTCGCACCTTCAACCGTAGCCCAGTTTCCTCAAATCTTCCTCGTTCATGCCGAAATGGTGTCCCACTTCGTGCAGCACGGTCCGGCGGACCTGCGCGACGATTTCCTCGCGCGTGTCGCAGACCGCTTCAATGTTACGCTGGAAAATAAAAATTTGTTCGGGCCAGTCGAACGGCGATGAAACGCTTTTCTTTGTCAGGGGAACGCCGTAGTACAGCCCCAGCAGGAGCCCTCGCGGGCCTTTGACCTTGCGGTCCCTCAGCAGATCGCGCGTCGGCAGCGGCATGATCTCCACCGACAGGTTCTCCATGTAGGGCAGGAAATTCTCCGGCAGGCTTTCCAGGGCCTGGTCCACCAATTCCTGAAATTCCTCTTCGCTCAAGCGAATCGCCATGGCAAGTCCTCGAAAACGGGAGTCCGCAGATTACACAGATTAACACAGATTAAAAGCAAAACAATGGGCCGGGTGCCATGCCCAAGTCCGCGCGGGCATGTCCGGGCATGTCCACGAGGTCCGAACATGCCCGCGCGGACTTGGGCATGGCACCCGACACGGCACCCGACATTGCATCCTTTCAATAGAGCGGTTTGCAGCGTAACCTCCGGCGATGGTTGGCGTTCAAACTGGAGTCGGACTTATGTATACTGCCCCGGTGCAGATCGAAAAACCGTTAATCCCCAACAAGGAGCACTAACGATGCCGCGTACGATCATTCTTGCCGTGTTGTTTCTGACCGGTTGTGTTTTGTGCGGTTGTCAGAGCGCGACTCCGAAAAACCCCGCGGCTTCCGCGACCGCGAACCCGGCCGCTTCCACGGCGGCCTTGCCTCCATTGGCGGGCGACAGGCCGATCGCCAAGCGCCCGGCCGAACCGCAGCCGACCGTGGCGCCCCGCGAGGCGCCGGTGGAGTTTTTCGTGGACGGCCAGTCGGCGGCGGCGGCGGATGACAATCCCGGCACGGCCGACAAACCCTTCAAGACGATCAACCGCGGCATGAACGAGTTGAAGCCCGGCGACACGCTGACCGTCCGGGGCGGCACCTACCGCGAGGCGTTCCGCGTGAAGATCGTCGCCAGCGCGGAGCATCCGGTGACCCTGCGCGCGGCGGCGGGGCAGACGGTCGTCATCAAGGGCTCGGAACTGGTCAAGGGCTGGGTCAAGGACGGAAACGTCTGGAAGAAGGAAGGCTGGACGCCTGATTACGTGCGGAAGACCTTCGACAAGGGCCAGGGCGCCGACGCCGACCCGATGGCCGTGTATCAGAAGGACGGCATCCACGGCGAGGCGGTGGTATTGTTCCGCGTTCGCACGCCGGAGGAGCTTCGCGCGGGCAAATGCTGCTGGGACGAAAAGACCGGCACGATCACGATCTATCCTGCCGCCAGCCTGACACCCTTCGACCCCAACCAGGAGGGCGTGGAAGTGCCCGTGCGCGGCTTCGGGATCAGCATCGAAGGGCGATACGTGAACGCCTGCGGTTTCCAGGTCCGCCAGATCACCAGCGGCAACGGGATCGGCGGCTGGCATAACCGGCTCGAAGATTGCACCTACACCTGGGACGGCAATTGCGGCACGTACGTGGGCGGATTCTTCACCACGGTCCGGCGATGCGAGACCTCGTATTGCGGCTGCACCGGCATGGGCGGCTGCGGCGAGGAAATCCTCATCGAGGACTGCGTGGTCACGCACAACAACGTCTGGCGGTACAATCCCGGATGGCACGGCGGCGGGGCCAAGTTCATCCCCGGGTTTAACCATTCGGTCATCCGCGGCTGCCAATTCTCCGAGAATTACGGCCCGGGCCTGTGGTTCGACTGCTCCTGCATGGACAACATCGTCGAGAACAACCACTGCGACGACAACGAGGGCTGCGGAATCGGCATCGAGATTTCGCGGGCCAACCTCATTCGGAACAACATCTGCAACTTCAACCGCGCGCCGCTGCCGGGCGTGGACATCGTGCCCACCGAAACCAGCGGCATTTCGCCCGTCAAGTGCCAGCAGCTCCGCCAGGAGCCCGGACACGGCGGAACGGGAATCTGCATCTCCTCCTCGCCTTACTGCAAGGTGTACAACAACCTCTGCTACGGCAACCAGGGCGAGGGAATCGACGCGGAGGGCGGCCGCCGCGGCACCGAGGACATCACCGACTACACTGACGGAAAGAGAGTGACCGTCTACGTCGCGACGCACGACGTGGACATCCGCAACAACATCCTGGTCAATAACGGCGGGGTTCAACTGCGCTTCGCCCGCAACGGCCGCGACGCCGACACGTTCGGCAATCGCTCCGACTACAACATGTTCTACAGCGCCGACAACCTGCCGCTGGTGCGGTGGGGCTTCGGCGGAACCGTGTTCGCGACCCTCGAACAGTGGCAGAAGGAATCGGGCGACGACAAACATTCCATCCTGGGCGCTCCGACGTGCCAATTCTCGCCCGGCTTGGACTTCCACCTCGAACCGGAGTCCGTCGGCGTGGAACAAGCGCAGACGCTGCCTGAGGTGCCCGTCGATATGCAGGGCTTCGCGCGGCCGGAGGGCAAGTCCTGCATCGGCCCCTACCAGATTGCGGCCATGGGGCGAAAACTGGCCAAACCCGCCATTCCCGAGAACCTGAGCTACTTCCAGGTGGACCTGAGCAAGCAGGTCAACCGTCAGTTCGCCGACCCCAAGGCCCAAGACGGCATCGGCTGGACCAACCAGGGCCCCGATTGCGACCTGGCGAAGTTCCCCACCGGAAAGCAGACGTTCCACGGCGTGCCGTTCAACATCCTTTCGCCCAAGGGCTGCATCGTGCTGCACGGAAACCCCTGGTCGCCCAAGGAAGTGCTGCCGCTTCGCGTGGTGATCCCCGTCCACCGCAAGGCCGACGTGCTGGTGTTCCTGCACGGCGGGGCCTGGATGTGGAACGGCCAGGTGGATTGGAGATACATCATCCACCGCGGCGACGGAACGCAGGAAGAGATCAAGATGGTCGGCGGAGACAACATCCGCGACTGGGCCAACCCCAACGCCGACGTGCCCTTCGCCCGCGAATTCCCCACCACCAGCCGCGTCGCCTGGAGCGGGTCCAACAAGACCTTCGAGCGAGTCAGCGTCTACATGATGACCTGGGTGAATCACAACGCCGCCTGGTGCGACATCACCGAGGTCGAAATGATCGCCCCCGACAACACCGTCCCGGTCCTGATCGGCATCACCGGCGGAGTGAAGAAGTAGAGCGTGGAGCGTGGGGCGTAGAGCGTAACGGCGAAGAAAAGGCGAACCGCGGAACATTCGAATGTCGAGCCGCAGAAGGCAGAAGTGAAGAGTTGGAATCCCAGCTCCGCACTTCTGCATTCGCCGTTCGATTGTTTCGAGTCTTCGAGACCCGTATGGGTGATATTCTGCGGTTCGCTCTTTCTTCGCCGTTACGCTCTACTCCCTACGCCCTACGCTCTACTTCTTGGGCACCGACGAGTACCGCAGGTCCGCCAGGTTGTCCTCGCCGACCGGCAACAGCTCGATGCCGACTTCGTACGACTGCCATCGGCAGAGGTGGAACGCCAGCGGGTTCCAGCCTTTCTTGAGCGTCGTTTTGATCGACACCCGCCCGCCGGTCGCGTCGTCCACCTGGCCGCTGTACTCCTTTTTACCGTTGAGCCAGACGAACAGGTAAATTCCCTTCACCTTGGGCGGCGCGAAAAGTTCCAGCCGGATCGGCCGGTCGCGGTCGCTGTACACCCACCGCGCGCCGTAACCGGTTTCAAAGGCCCTGGCGTTGGTCACGCCGTAAAAATCCGCCACCAGCGGCGAGGGCCCGCCAAAATTGTCGATCGTCGCGAAGTAATGCCTCCACCGGAGCGTCCGGCCTTTGAATTGCGGATCGTCCGTCTTGCTCAGGTCGATGGCGGCCGTGAAATCCTTGCCCTGCTCGATGGCGTCATCAATGGCCGTGCGAACGTCCTTCTCCACCATCGGCACCACTTTCGACCAAACGTGTACCGGCCCGGCGGCCAGCAGCCACGGCGCGGGAATCACGATCTCCGCGCGGCGCTTGTCCGCGCCGGAGGCGCCTTCCAGCGTAAACACGTTCTTGAGCCGGTCGGGCTTTCCGCTAACCAAAAACTGCCCCGACAAACCACCGGAGTTCTTCGCCTCGATGGTCCAGGTGGTCCAATCTTGGGGAACAGTGACGTGTACTTCCGGCTTGCCCCCGGCCGGCGTGGTTTCGACAGGCCACCAATAGCGAATGAGGAAGTTCTGCATGTCGCCCTTAGGACCCAGCGGCTTCAGTTCGTACGCAATCGTGGCGTCTTGGGTGATCTTTTCGATCATGGGTTGGACGCACTTTTTCCGGATATAATCCGCCGCCTGCTTCTCGCCAAACCCCTCCAGCATTCCCATCGCGATGGCCGCGTGGCCGTTGCTGTTGGGATGCACCAGGTCGTAGGTGATCTTGAAATCGTTCTGAATCGTCCGGCCATCACCGATCATCTCCTTGCACGCTATGTTGGTCGGCAGGACCAGGCAGTCGGTCTTTTTGGCGATGGCCGCGATGCGGTCGTTGAGCTTGTCGAAGAACCGGTTGATCGGCAGGTCGGGATTCCCGCCGACGAGCGTACACTGGGCCAAGGCCACCACCCGCGCGTGCGTGCGGGCGCGAAGGGTCTCGATCAGCCGGACGTAATGCGGTTCCCAATGGTCCAGCGACTGCTGGTAGGGGGAATCCTGCTCGCCGACCTCCGACCGGAAGGTGTCGTTGGCGCCCAGCATGATGATGACCACATCGACGGGTTTGTCCAGCGTGGCGTTGACGCCGACGTTGGGAACGTCGGTGAACCATTCGTCCTTGGGCCCTCGTTTCTGGTTCAACTTCCCTTCCCAGGCCGGCATGGCCCATCCGCTGGCGCCCAGGCCGACCAGCTCGAATGAGGAATCCTTATGCACGGCCGCCAGCGCCTCGCGCATCAAGTGGACGAACCCGTCCTTGGCCCTCTCGCCCAGCCCGGTGATGCTGTCGCCGATCACGACGACGCGGTCCTTGGCTTGCAGCACCGGCGCGCCTGCGGAGGGTCCCGAACTCGGCGACTCCTGCCCGTAGCACGCCGCCGCGACCATAAGAAAAACGAAAGACACGATTCGTGGACCCAATGGTTTGTTTCTCATGGCGAGATTCCAACCCATCAACGGGCGGCTGTCAACAGGCGGTAACGCTGCGTTTCCCCAACGGGCTTTTGTCTTTTCGCCCTTCCCTCATCCCCCCGCCCTTCTGTTATTTTCCCGCCTCTTCCGCTTTGATCAGCTTCATCGCATCGTGCGCGTTGGGGGCGGCGATGAGCTTGTGGCGGAACTGGTCGTTGCTGAGCAGCCGCGAGATGTGGGCCAGCGCCTGGATGTGCGGGCCGGTCTGGTCCAGCGGGCTGACGACCAGGATCACCAGGCTCACCGGGCGATGATCGATGCTCTCGAACTCAATCGGCGTCGCCGCGAGGCCTATCGCCATCGCCAGTTCGCTCACGGCCGTCGTCTTACCGTGCGGAATCGCGATGTGGTTCCCGATGCCCGTGGTTCGCGTGTTCTCGCGATCCATGACCGCGGCCAGGGCCTTGTCGCGATCGGCAATCGCCCCGTCGGCGACCAGCAGATCCAACAACTCAGCAATCGCCTCCGGCTTGGCCGTCGCCAGCAGGGGCGCCTTGATCCGCTTCTCGGTTAGAATTTCCGTTAAGAGCATTTCAAAACCTTGTGACTCGCCTCTAACATGATGTTAACGCGCTGGGGCGGTGACGCAACATGAACTATGGAAAACTGAAGAAAATTTTCACCCGATCCGGCTCATTGCGGAGCGAAACCCAGGCGATTATCGAGACCGGTTGATTCGTTGACTAGTTGATTGGTTAACTGGCCGATTCGTTTATCGGTAAATGGCTACCACTTTTCCCAGAAAACCCTCAGGGCCGGACGTCCGTCAGCGTCTTTGACAATCGACGGCTCCAACTCCCATCCGTCGGGGAAACAGAAACTGAATGTCTTCTCACCGATGGCCAAACTGGTTATGGACTTTCCATGAGCCTTGGCGACTTCATTTTCCAGATCACAGGTCTCCCATGCGTAGGGAACGTCTTCTTTAGGCTTCTCCGTTCCATTCCCGCAAGCGGGGGATTTGAGCAAGTCTATTTGTTTTGGGTCCGGTTTTCCGGTTCCCGTCGCCCACCTCAATGTTTCGTCGAGCAGGAAAACTTCAACCCAATTCCCGCCGTCCAGAAACAGGAAAAAACCGGATGTGCCCGTTTCAGAGAATATAACTGTCTTACCTTTTACGAATGGCTGTAAGTTCTCCACGTAGGTTGTGTACGGGGAGTTTCGCATTCGGTCCATTGCCGCGAGTACCTCGGGCGGGAGTTCCGCAGCCTTCTGGGGTGGTTCGTCATGACGCATAACGGGTACTTCTTACTTCGAAAGATCCAGAAAATCAAGTGTTCCTCGACCGGTGACAGCCCCCAGCCTTTGTAATCCCGAATCCCGAAACCCGAATCCCGCTCACCTTCCGTCCGCGCGATAGTAGTTGAGCCCTTCGATCAGCGCGCGGACATTCTCGCGGTTGGTTCCGGGCACGATCGAGCTGCTGGCCCCCAGGAACAACCCTCGCCGCGGGCCGTTGGCCACCAGCCAGTCCAACTGGTCGATCACGTCCTGGCGAGTCCCGTGCGGCAGCGTGCGCGAGGTGCTCACGCCGGCGATAATCAGCAGCGGCCCGCCGCGCCGGTCCCTCATGCGGCAGATGGACGCATACTCCATGCCGTCCTCGTATTGGAAGCCCTGGAACCCGCCGACGCCCGCCTCCAGCAGCCGCGGCAGGACCGGCATCAGGTTGCCGTCGCAATGCCAGATGCAACGAATCCCCGCCGCCAGCAGCGGCGCGATCGCACGGGCGAAATGCGGGAAGTACACGCGGTCCAGCGACCGCACGTCCACCAGCGGCCCGCGCGAATCGGCGATGTCGTGGTCCAGCCGAACCATCCGCGGCAGGCGGCCCGTCACCACCGCGCGGGCGACGGCCTGGTTGAACAGCGCCGCGAAATCCGCCTGGAGCGAGAACGCTTTTTGCCTCCTCGCTATTTGGTGTGGGTAACATAGCCCATGTCCGGTAGTTTG
>CAZYDC010000210.1:0-5547 GCA_964646065.1 uncultured Planctomycetaceae bacterium
CTTTACATGATGAAGACTCAAGGGTTAGGTCTCGCCAGAAATAATTGTCACTCACCAAGAGATGAAAGACGACCGCCAGCCCCCCACCAGAACCGCCAGAATGACCCAGAATCGACGCTTGCCCCCTCGCCTGTCTGTCGGCCTACGGTTTTCAGCAAAGACGCTCGGCAACGAACTGACTCAATCGTCTCCTATTTTGCGGGCGAGATTTTTATCCGCCCTATGAGCAACTACCCACAAACCGTAAACGAAGTAATCGACGACACCATGACGGTAGTAAATTCGTGGACTACATGTCGCAAGCGGGTAAGAAGGGGCACGTCACTGCGATGATAGTGCTGGCCATCCATGATCTGCCTCGAAACATCAACAGTGCCTTGTCGCTGAAAAACGCGAAAAACAAAAAAGACAAACACGATGTCAAGATTTTCACCATTGACCAATTGAGGGAGATCTACCGTCGTGCCCAGCCCGACACACGCCTCTACGCCTTGCTGGCCCTAAATTGCGGTTTCTACTACGCTGACATCTCTGATTTGCGGAATGGGGAAATCAAAGACAATTTTACACGCATCGCGAGAAGCAGGACAAAAACCGGCGAAAGCGGAAACTGGAAACTGTGGGCCTTAACCGCTGCCCTTTTGAAACAACGGCAACAGATAACGGGCGATTTTGCACTGAGGCATTCCGATGGCACAGCCTTGTACGATTACCGACTCACGGAAGAGGGCAGGCTGTCCCGAACCAATCACATTGAAACGAAATTCAAGGATTTGTTGGCCTCTTTAGGGATCAGCGGCACTTTCCGCCAGCTTCGGGCGACGGGTGCCTCGCTGGTTCGCAACGCCTCGGACACTGACACAGCGAAACTTTTCCTAGCCAACAGCAAGGAGTCCATCGCTGAAATCTACTACCTCAGCGACAATTTCACCGGCCTTGATCTGGCCTTGGCGGAGGTCGAAAAGCTCTTGGACTTGAAGGCGGATTGACGCCTTGCCCATCATGGGCAAACGTTCAGAAACAGGCAGGCGGCTAAAAACCACCTGCTTTTTTTGTTGGCTGTTGGCCGGGGCCTGCGGCTGCGAACCTCAAAGACCTCCGCCCGAGGGTGCCTTTTTCGGCTGGGTCTCAGATAGGGCGAAGCGAAAAAAATCGCTCTCAAGCCGTCCTGACGAGCTTGCATTCTGCTTCAAAATCGCCCACATTTTCTTGTACCCGATGTACTCCATTTTGTACTCAAAACGCCACCAAATGACCGGTGTACTCAATTACGTAAAGTCTTGCTATTGAAGGGATTTAAGAAGAGAAGCCAACCTACCACTGAATTACGCCCGCGAATCAAACCGCGTCAAACCGAACCACTCGCAAAACACGGCGATTCACCTACTACTTAAGGTAGCCAAGGCGCCTGTTCCCGTCAATGGAATTTATTCACGGTTTATCCATGCGGACCCGGTCGCGGTTCTGTCAAGGCCGCTCGGCCTTTCATGGGCGTTGATTGAAGCGCATAAAAAAATTTTCGAGAAGGGCTTGCCATTGCCCCCGGCCCTTTGTTATGTTTGTTCTTAGCCCCTAAAAGTCAGGTTCCCCCCCGGCCTGACTTGTTTAAAAGGCCCGACAGTCCCCCCCGCTGCCGGGCCTCTTTTTTTGGCTCCCGGGGCATCACCTTGTTAGAACCGTCCGGTCTGATAGAATACCTGAAACCGGCCCGGATGCTGGCCGCAAAGGAAGCAGATTGAATATTTCATTTGGCACATTGAAGAGGCGGAGCCGATTCTTCAAGCACGTCCTTACGGGCACACTACTGGCGTGTATGGCGTTTGGGGCCTGCCCGGTTCGCGGGGGTCAGGCGGCAGGCGGCGATTTCGGCACATGCGAATCGCTGCGGGCGGCCGTCAAGGACTTGTCCGCCACATTCGGCGACCGTTACGGCGGTTCGCGAAAGTACCTGTCGCGGCTGGACGCGATCGATCTGGAACTGCCGCTGGCGACCGGCGAGCGGAAGGCGGCGTTGGAAAAGGAACTGGCCGACCTCCGCCACGAGGCGATGGCCGCCAATCCACTGCTCACGGGCCGGCCGATCGCGTTCGTCGTCCACGGGCAATATCCCGCGCCGTATCACGCCATCGACACGCTGGCGCAGGTCGGCGAGGCCACGGAGGGCATTCAGCCGCCCGGCGGCGCGCTCAGGTCGTTCGACGCCTCCAGCGGCGCGGCGGCCACGCTGGTGGACGCGCCCAAAGGCTGGGCGCGCGACCCCGAGATCAGTTACGACGGGAAGAAAATCGTCTTCGCCCTGCGGCGAAACATGAAGGAAAATTTCCACATCTTCGAGGTCAATTCGGACGGCACGAACTCGCGGCCGTTGACCAGCGCCGCGGGCGTGACGGATTTCGACCCGGCCTATTTGCCCGACGGCGGGATCGTGTTCTCTTCCACGCGCGAGCCCAAGTACAACATGTGCAGCCAGGACATCGGCGCCAACCTGTTCCGCATGGACGGCGACGGGGCCAACATCCTCCAGATCACCAAGAACACGCTTTTCGACAATCACAGCACGGTCCTGCCCGACGGCAGGATCCTTTATTCCCGCTGGGAGTACGTGGACCGCAACTTCGGCGACGCGCACGGAATCTGGACCGTCAACCCCGACGGCACCAACCAGTCGGTCGTGTACAAGAACAACACCGCCTCGCCGTCGGCGGTCTACCACGCCAAGCCCATCGGCGACACGGGCAAGTACGTGTGCATCCTCAGCACGCACCACCAGAACATGTGGGGGGCGATGGCGATCATCGATCCACGGCAGGCGGTGGACGGCAAGGCCGCCATCCTCCGCACCTGGCCGTCGGATACCGTCAAGATGATCCGCAACGACGACGGGTTCAACTGCGACGAACTGGGCAGCGTCCAACCCAAGTACGAAGACCCTCGCCCGCTGTACGACCCCGTGTCAGGCCGATGGTCGGAAAAGTATTTCCTGTGCTCGCGCATGGTCCTGCCGCCTTTGCCGCAGCATCGTCCGGGCGAATTGGACGGCGTGATGGGAATCTACCTGGTCGATGTCTTCGGCAACGAGGTGCTGCTGCATGCCCAGGAGCCCGGATGTTTCAGCCCGGCGCCGATTTGTCCGCGCCCCTGCCCGCCGGTCATTCAGGCGCGGCGGGATTACGGCGACCAGCCCGGCCTGTTGTACGTCGCCAATGTCTACCAGGGAACGCACATGAAGGGCGTCAAGCCGGGGGCGGTCAAAAAACTCCGAATCGTCGAATCGCCCGAGAAACGCGGCTGGTGCGGCGGCAAATGGTACGGCCAGGGCTTCATGGCACCGGGCATGAACTGGCATGACTTCACGGCCAAGCGAATCCTGGGCACCGTGCCCGTGGAAAGCGACGGCAGCGCGTACTTCGAGGTTCCCTGCGACACGTTCGTTTTCTTCCAACTCCTGGACGAAAACGACCTGATGATCCAGTCGATGCGGAGCGGGACCGTCCTGCAAGCGGGCGAAAAGACCGGCTGCGTGGGCTGCCACGAGACTCGCATGTCCGCGCCGCCGCCGGAGGTCAAAGCCATGCCGGCGGCGCTGGCGAGGGCGCCCAGCCGCATCACGCCCTGGTATGGAAAGCCCAGAATTTTCAGTTTCGTCAGCGAGGTCCAGCCGGTCCTGGACAAGAATTGCGTGCGATGCCACGATTTCAGCACTCCCGCGGGTGTTGTTGAACGCAAACCCGGGATCGATTCGGACAAGGCCGCGCGACCTGATCCAAGACAAGCCCTGAATGGCGGTGAAAAGCTCATCCTGGCTGGCGACCGCGATCCGTTCTTCAACGCCTCCTACACGCAGCTTTGGCGAAAGGGTTACATTCGCGCGATCGGCGCCGGGCCGGCGGGCATTCAGGACGCGTATTCCTGGGGCGCTTCGGCCAGCAAGATCATCCAGGTCATCCGCGCCGGGCACCACGACGTCAAGCTGGACAAGGAAAGCTTCGACCGCCTGGCGACGTGGATCGACATCAACGCCCCCTATTACCCGACCTACTACAGCGCCTATCCGGACAGCACCGCCGGCCGATGCCCGATCGACGATAAGCAGCTCACCCGACTGGGCAAACTGACGGGCGTCGACTTCAACGCCCAGTCCTGTTTCGCCTCCAGCACCGGCCCGCAGGTCAGTTTCGACCGCCCGGAATTAAGCCCCTGCCTGGCCAAACTGGACAAGAGCGCACCGGCCTACAAGGAGGCCCTTGCCATCATCCGGGCCGGCAAGGACTCGCTGGCCAAGCAGCCGCGCGGGGACATTCTGGACGGCTTCGTGCCATGCCCCAAAGACCAACAGCGCGAGGCAGTTTACCTCCAAAGACGCCAGATCGAACTCCGCAATCGCCAGGCCATCGGTCAACACCTGAAGGTTTACGAGGACGGCGACCGCGAATGACGCGAATAGCGTAGCATGGGCATCTTGCCCATGAGTCCCACGCCCGTACGGGCGTGTCTTCTTTGCTGTTGTCATTGTTTTGCAAGAAAAAACAGAACATGGGCAAGATGCCCATGCGACTCACGGGCGTGACGCCCGTGCTACGGGTTCGTCTTCATTCGCGACATTCGCGGTTTCTTTTTGCAAGAATCGTATACAAATCGCTATCTTGCGTGTCTATAACCATATGGCAGGTGCAACGAAACAATCTGACCGATCTTTGCCGAACAATTTTCGGGAGAACACCATGCGTAAGACAATGACTCTCGTATCGCCGGCCGCAGCGGCGTTGGGAGCGGTTCTGTTCCTGGCGGCGGCATCCTGGGCCCAGGAGTATGACTGGGGCGCCCCGCCCGTGGCGGCAGCCCAAGGCCAAGAGAATGCTGCGCTCTCGGACGACCAGATCGATCAGTTGCTCCAACCCATTGCTCTGTACCCCGACCCGTTGCTGGCCGAGATACTGCCGGCCTCCACATACCCCCCGCAGGTAATCCAGGCCGCGCAGTGGTTGCAGGGAAACCCCAACGCCAGCGACCAGGCCATCGACGCGCAGCCATGGGAACCGTCCGTGAAGGCCTTGGTGCGATATCCCGACGTGTTGACCATGATGGCCTCGCACGCCGACTGGTTGCAGGCGCTGGGGGCGGCGTTTACGGATCAGCCCGACGACGTGACCGCATCCATTCAGCGGTTGCGGCAGCAGGCCATCGACGCCCAGAACCTTCCGATGGACACGCCCGAACAGCAGGTGGTCGTCGCCGATAACATGATCGAGATCCTGCCGGCAGACCCGGACTTCTGCTATGTGCCGGATTACGACCCCATTCTTGTATACAGGCGGCATGACGGGCGGTGTTGGTTTGGTTTCAGAAAGTACCGGATCGGCATCTGGCTGAACATCGGTTTCGACTGGGGCCATCGCCGGATCATCGTCGGCAACGGCTGGCATCCGGGGTGGGACCGGAATGGCAGGAATTGGCGTCATACGGGGATCGTGGTCCGCAATCCCGTGATCTGGACCCGCAACCGTGCCCAGCCTCGCCCCGTGCTGCCGCCCGCCCTTGTCAGGCCGC
>CAZYDC010000210.1:5557-8420 GCA_964646065.1 uncultured Planctomycetaceae bacterium
GGTCGTCAATCGCCCGGCGCCAGTCATCCCGCGAGTCGGCGCGATGAATCGCCCGAACCCCGGTCCGGTCGCGCCGGTCGTCCGCGGCTCCGGCCCCCCCGCCGCTTCGGTGTTGGAGCAGAACGCCTCCGAAACCAAGCAGGCCCAGCAACGCTTCCAGCAGGACAAGACCAAGTCCGTGCGGGAAGCCCCGGCGGTTCGAGAAGCTCCATCTTCCTCAACCCCGGTGCGAACGTCGGCAGGCCGTTCCATCGAACGTTCCGCGCCAAGCCCCGCGCCGGCACCGGTCAACGTGACTTCGTCAAACGAAGCCAAGTCCACCAGCGACCGGGGACATGAGTCCATTGGAAGGAAACGCTAGGCCGGCGGCGGATTCCCGGACGCTGGAAATAAAGGCAAGCTGTCGCAATCCTGCGACGCGAGAACCACAATGAATCAGGAGAACATGATGCGAAACGAGAGATTCGGTTGGACCGTCCTGCTGTTAACCGGTTTCACTTTCTGTGCGGCCTTTGCGGTCGGCCTTGCCGGCTGCGGGCAGGGCGATTCGACCGGGCAACCCGGCCTGAGCGCCGAAGGGCCGTCGGGCCAGGCGGCCGGGCAGCCCGCCGGCGGCCAACCGCTTTACAACTCCGATCAGGAGGCGGCCGATGCCCTTCTGCAAGCGGTCCAAGGTCCCGACAGCCGTCAGGCCGTTCACCATGTGCTGGGCGTGAATGAGCAGGACATCTCCTCTGGCGACCCGGTGGCCGACACCAAGGGCTTCGAGAAATTCTCCGCCCGCATGAAGGAAAAGACCCGCCTGGAAAAACTGTCTGACGCCAAATCCATTCTCCACGTGGGCGCCGAAGATTGGCCTTTCCCCTTCCCGATCGTCAAAGGCGCCGACGGAAAGTGGTTCTTCGACGGCGCCGCGGGCAAGACGGAAGTCCTGGCCCGGCGGGTCGGCGCCAACGAGCTGATGGCCATCAAGGTCTGCCATGCCTACGTCGATTCGCAGAGGGAATACGCCTCCAAGGCCCGCGACAACAGCGACGTGCTGAAGTACGCCCAGCGATTCCGCAGCACCGATGGCAAGCACGACGGTCTGTACTGGAACACCGAAGCCGGCCAGGAAGAAAGCCCGTTCGGCGAGACGATCGCGCAGGCCGGCAGGGAAGGATATGACTGGGGCCAGAAAGGCGCCCACCACATGCCCTACCACGGATACCTGTTCCGCATCATCAAGAAGCAAGGCCCCGCCGCCCCCGGCGAAAAGTACGACTACGTGATCAACGGAAACATGATCGCCGGGTTCGCGATGGTGGCCTATCCGGACAAATACGGCGCGTCGGGCATCATGACGTTCATCGTCAATCACCAGGGCAAGGTCTACCAGAAGGACCTCGGCTCGCAGACGGTCCAGACGGCCTCCAAGATGGAAGAGTACAATCCCGACGGAACGTGGACACTGCAAAAATAGACGTAGCATGGGCATCTTGCCCATGAGTATCACGGGCGTCCCGCCCGTGTCTTCGCCGTTGCGGTTGGTGTTGTTTTAGTTATGCAAAGAAAGAAAAGAAGCAATAGACCATGGGCAGGATGCCCATGGGACTCATGGCCAAGATGGCCATGCTACGCCCGCGTTTCAACCACCACGCGGCGGACCCAATCCGGAGTCTGGCTGTGGAACGCCACCAGGCGTTTCTTGCGGCTGAAGTAGTATAGGGCCAACCCGCCCTGGAAGAGCACGCTCAGCACGATCACCAAGCCGTAGAAACCGTAGGTGACCAGCGGAGCGTAGCGGTCTATCGGGCCGTCGATCGCCCGTTGCATGCTGGGCATGGCGGCCATCTGCGACCGCACTTCGGGCGACAGGGCGTCGGCCTTGAGCTTCTGGGTCGAGAACGTGGCCATCTGCGCCAGGCTATAGATGACGATCAGGCCCAAAAACGCCAGTTGGTTCTTGCCCAGGATTCCGGCGGCGGCCACTTCGGCCCGGCGCATCCGGCAATGTCCCCAATATTCCACGGCCCCGACGGCGCACAGGCCGGCGGCCACCAAGGCCCCTTCCCAACTCGGCCAGACGAGGAAAAACAGGGCGCTGAAGACGCCGATGGTCACCGTCGTCGCCGCCGACAGCCAGGCCGTCTTGGCGGCGGACCGAATGGCCTTGAAACCGGCCATGGCCGTGGCGATCAGGCGGAAGTCGTCCTCTTGCAACGGACCCCGCCCCGGCAGGTTGCCGCCGGGTCCAGGCATGGCCGGCGCCGGAGGTGGAGGCATGGCCGATGCCGGCGGAGGCGGTTGCACCGTGTGCGGCGCGGCGAGATGCCGTGTGTCCGGCCGACGGCCCGCAGGCACGGAAAACCTGGATTGACTTTGCGCAGTATCCACTTCACGCTCCAAAGCAACATGTTCTTTATCGCCACATTCGGACTGGCGATTCAGGACGCCGTCGAATTCCCACAACGAAGAAACGACTTTCACCACAGAGGGCACAGAGGTCACAGAGAAAAGCAAGAGGAGACATATTCATTCTTTCGGTAAGGTTCTTGCGATCATCACAACGCCCCCGAATGTAACGTTCTCCGCATTCTCTTTCGCCGGTTCGATCTTACGCCCTCGCTCTTCCCTCTTCTTCGCCGTTTCTTTGCCGTTTGAGTTTTTCCTCCTACTCTGTGTCCTCTGTGACCTCTGTGGTGGAAGTTATTTTTTTAGCGGATGACCGCTTTGCCCCACACTGGAAATAGCCCTTCACCTGAAGTAGACTTTGCAGTTTCTATCGGAGATTGAAACCACATGAAGATCACGATTATCGGCGGCGGCGCGTATAGCTGGACTCCGGAACTGGTGCGCGACATCGCCGTGACCCCGGCGTTGC
>CAZYDC010000211.1:0-8419 GCA_964646065.1 uncultured Planctomycetaceae bacterium
AGCCCGGCGAAGAGGTTGTGATCTTGCAGCACGACCGCCCGGTCGCGCGGCTGGAAAAGTTCGTCCTCCGCCCCGCCTACCCGATGCTCGCCGCCCCGCGCAGCGCCAGCACGCAGTTGCAGGCGGTGTAGGGCGGCGGGGATTTAGGGTGCCATGCGCACCAAACAAAAGTGAGTCTGTTTCGGCATATTCGTTGTGTGCAAATGCAAACTACGCTAGAATGGTGAGCGAATATCAGGAACAAAGCTATGGCCTGCAAGAAGATTACATTTAGCACACAAGCGGATGCCGCGATCAGCGCTTTAGGCAAGACCGACCAGCAAAAAGTGCGGATCGCCATAGAAAGACTCCATGAAGGAGCAAATCCTTCCGAGGTGCCGCAGGTCTACCGTGTGCGCGGTCCACACGACGACCTCCATGTGCTTCGTGCCACACAGCGGCTTAGGGTTCTATTCACCGTCGAGGAGAACGGGGAGATTTTGGTTTACGACGTAGTGAATCATGATCTTGCTCGACGGTACTTTCGAAGTGCTGGATGAAATCATTCTCGCATATCGGTTTATCCTCCGATGAGGCCGCCAAGGAACTCGACCGTTTCAAGAAGCTACTGGCCTCCCAAAAAGACCTTTCCGAGAAAAACGATATCCTCCCATTCTTCAAGCGATGTAAGCATTTATCCACAATGTTTGCGATGTTTAACCCGAACATCAGCAGTCCTGATAGAATCGCGATGGAGCTAAACTTATTCGGCGATTTTGCGTGCGATTTGGCTGTCGGCGATTCCAGTGCCCACGCATATAGCCTTATCGAATTTGAAGACGCCAGGCGCAACAGTGTGTTTCAGAAAGGCGTCAAGTCAACACCTGAGTGGGGCAGGCGATTTGAGCATGGGTTCTCACAGCTTGTCGATTGGTTCTGGAGGCTTGAAGACCAGCGGACAACCAACTCGTTCCGGACGCTTTTTGGGGACTCAAACGCAACCTTCTTCGGAATGCTCATCATCGGCCGAAGCGGTCACCTTAAACCCCGCGAGGTCCGGCGCCTCGAATGGCGGCAGGAAAAAGTGGTAATCAACTCGAACAAGATTCTTTGTTTAACGTTTGACGAGTTGGTGCGCAAACTGGAAAAGAAACTGGCCGATTACCCCCGTGTTGTTTCTCGAAAGGGAGCCAAGAAGCTCAGGAAACCATAGAAGCATTTTCGGGGCGTGAAAAACGATCCGACCCGCCCGGATGGCAAACCGTTGTGGTTGGCACATCCGGGCGGGCCTGTTGACTTGATCTCTCTAACCTACACGACCGGCGAAATCGCCTGTACGATGGCCGTGCTGTAAATGGTCGTCAGCACCGGGGCGATCGGCAAGATCGGCAAAACCGTCGCCACGGGGACTGCGACGGGGCTGGATGTCACGACGATCACCATCCGATACGTTCCCACGGCGTCGTACGTGTGCGTGCCGACCACGCTGCACGTGCCGGTGGCCGTGTTGAGCACGACTTTGCCGACCGACGCCGTGCCGTCGCCCCACGAAATCTGCGCGACGAAGACCGGCGCCACGGGGTTGGATATCGGGGTCGCCGCCGGGGTTGCAATCGGGCTGGCGTAGGTGAACGTGCCCACCACGCCCGTGAACGGCTGATTCAGCGGCGGATAGATCGTCACGCCACCCAGGGAATTCTGCGTGACGGTCGCGGTGGAATTGATCGTGAAAAGCTGCGTGGGGGCCAGGCTGCCCGCCGGCGGATCAAGGTACACGTTCACCGTCACCGCGTACGTGCCCACCTTGGCGTACGCGTGGGTGTCCTGCACGTGCAGAATACCCGTGGAGTCGAACGACAGCACGATCTTGTCCAGGGGATCCGAGGGGTTATCGCCCCACTGGACCGTTGCGTGCAGCCGCGACAATAGCGAGGGCGACAGGCCTTTGATCTGGCCCACGTCGCCGCTGTAGGGGATGCCCACCACGGCCTGGATCTTCACGGGAATGGTCGTCACCGTGGTGATCGGCGTGGGCGTGGGGGCCACAATCGTGGTCCCGCCGGTGGAGGAAACCGCGGCAGCCACAGGCAACAGCGGCGCGACCGACAGCAACATGCGGTCTTCCAGGCATTCCATCGAAGGGCTCTGCCCGGCGGCAGAGGGCGTGCGAACGGGGCGGGAACGGCGTGCGAAGATGGACATTTGTTTCTCCTTGCTCAATTGTGCCTATCGGAACTGAAGACGCAAATGCAACGTAATCTTAAAAGGTATAACGCGGCTTTCAAGATTATATTGCACGGCGTTCGTTTTTTTCAAGGAAGGCGGAAAACCGGGGGGCATTGCGATTTTCGGAAAATCACGCGCCGGTGCTTCTACCGTGGCGTTTATCCCCGACGCCGTCTAAATGCCCGAATTCCATCTTGTTGACCGGTCGCGCGCCGCCGACCGACAAGCCGACGTAACATCCAGCTTGCTGGTCGGCACAGTGGGGCACCATATAACGCTCTTAATGCCAACCTCCATTCCCGGAAACCGAAATGCCCGGTGAAGACCGGTTGGCCGGACCAGGCAGACTCCACAATTATCTTGACACACAGGAAGATGCGGTGTCAATTTACGGGGAGGCTTATAAGGATACTCTATGGGAACGTACGCGGGCATTGTGCTGGGCATTTCATTTTATTTGGAGGCCGAGCCTGTCGAGGTGAAAGGAAAGTAACGATGCGTTCAGGGGACAAGTTATCGCTTGCCAGGTCATTCGGCAGGATGTTGCTGTTGCCCTTCCTGTGTGCTTGGTGGAGTGCCTGCGGATGCGACACCGCGTCGCAGTCCACGCCGATGGCCACAACCGCACCGGCAACGCAGCCCGATCCGGTCGCCGTGCCTGGAACAGCGGCTGCGGACACCCAGGAATCTCCCGATTGGGGGCCCAGGACGAACGGGTGTCGGATTTCGTTGATCCCCACGCAACCCAAGTACCGATTGAACCAGCCGATCGGCCTGCAAATCACCCTCAAGAACGAGGGCGGTACGGTTGTTCGTGAGGAGCTGACGAACCTGCTGTTCATGTACCACTTCGAGATCAAGGGCCCCGACGGCAAGCTTTGTCCGCTGACGCGGGAAGGCGAACTCTACCGGCAGGGGTTTACCAGTAGTGCATCCAGCCCCCTTGGTCCTGGCAAGTCGGATGTGACTGAAGTCGAGAAACTCAATCTGCTCTATGACATGTCCCGCCTGGGCGAATACACGGTGACGGTTCGTCGGTATGTATGGCCGCCAGTGAAGAAGGCCAAGCCTTTTGAGGTGGCCTCCAATGAGGTCACGATCATCCTTCGACAAGATGACCCGGAAACCAGTACACGGCCCGGCCGGCGATGAGGCTGACGGCCCGGCTTCTTCCAGGCCAGCCGCTGCCAGAAATTGAAGCTAAAAAAAAATCAGAACGGCGACAGGCGCGCGAAAGGCAAGAGAACATGAAGCGGGAATTTACGATTGGGCCGGCGTTCGCTGTGTTCGTGGTCGGGATATTGACCCTGAGGGCCGACGAGCCGATCGGCCTGCTGGCCGACTAAGGTGACATGCACGCTTGCGGAAGTTGTTCGGAAGTTTTCTTTTGACTCGCGATCAGGGTCCGCGCAGAATTCCGTTCAGGCGGTTGCGGCCGCCTGAAGGCTCGGTGGAAACAATGGGTCGGGCGGCAAGAGATTTCGGATTCGTTCACACCCGGATTGCCTGGGGATTTACCTGAGTGCGCCTAACCTACGCGCGCTCATGGCGAGCGTGCAACGAGCCCACAGGCGCCGCCCCGAAGCGGGCCGGTGGCTCCGCACACGCCCCAGTCGCGCGGTTTGTCGCGATGAACCCTTGTTAATCGCTCCTTGCGCGTGGCTCCCACAAGCAGGGAGCCAACGCCAAAGGAACCGATCATGTCCGTGCCGATTCCTGTGACGAGGGCATCTTGCCCTCGTGTGCCGCGGGCGTCCCGCCCGCGACTGTCCGGGGTCCACCGGACGCGGACAAGATGTCCGCGACACACGCAGGCGAGACGCCTGCGTCACACGCGGGGAAGATACCCGCGTCACGACACACCAGGCGCATTTCCCGGAAACCGAAATGAACCCTTTGTGACGGCGGCGTTCGACGTGATCTTCAAATTCTGAGGTCAACATGAACAATCTCTATTACTGGATTGGGACGATCGGCTACTGCCTGGCGATGGTGGTGATCGGCGTGTGGATTCGCCGGCGGATACGCCACGACCAGGGCGAGCAGATGAACTTCGAGTTCTGGATCGCCAAGCGGCAACTGCCGGGCTGGCGGCTGGCCGTGTCGCTCACTTCCGGTTGGCTCATGCTCGGTTGGCTGGGTTTCGGCATGAGCCAGATCTACATGTACGGCGCCACGGGGCTGTGGATCCTGCCGATCCCGTGGATGATCCTGTGCGTGATCGTCATTTTCATGGTGCCGTTCATCCGGCGAATCGCCGCCGTCAGCCTGCCGCAGTCCATCGGAAAGCGCTACGGCCCCGGCGCCCGGACGATGCTGGCCGTCATGTCGTTTTTCGTCTTCATCGCCTGGACGCAGGCGGAACTGTTCATGGGCGGCGTGTTGATGTCGCGGCTGCTGGGCGTCCCGATCTGGCTGTGCATGGCGATCATCATCGCGCCGATCATCCTCTACGTCTGGCTGGGCGGATTCCGCGCCAACGTGGCCACCGACGTCGCGCAGTTCGCCATCATGGCCCCGTTCATGATCATCCTGACCGTCGTGGCCGTCCAGCAGGCCTCGGCGGCCAGCCACGGGAACATCCTCCAGGCGATTGGGCAGACCGCTCCGCCCTGGGCGGCCCCCGGAAAGGCCATGTACCTGGGGTTCCTCGGGTGGCTATTCCCCATCGTGCTCCTTGTGGGCTACCTGCCCGGCTGGCTGATCGAGCAGGACCTGGTCCTTCGCGTGCAAGCGGCCAAGTCCACGCGCGAGGCCCGCAAGGCCGCCGTGTGGGGGTTGGGGCTCATCGGCATATTCGTGATCGTCCTGCCGGCGATCATCGCATTCTGCTCGATGGTGATCTATCCGCCGGACGCCGCCGGAAATCCGAACCTTGCCGTCGGCGCGGAAAAGGGAAAAGAAGCGTATTACATCTGCTCGGCGCTGATCGCCAATCTGCCGGCCTGGCTGTCGGTGTTCATGCTGGTCGGCATCATCGCCTGCCAGATGTCCACGGTGGATACGTTCGCCAATGTCTCCGCGCTGGCCCTGGCGTATGACCTGATCGAGCCGGGGATGCGGAAAAGGAACGTCTCGCCCAAAGGCAGGCTGCTGCTGGCAAGGGTGATCTCGGTGCTGGTGCTTCTGATCTCGCTCGCCTGCGCTGTTATCAGTGACACGCTCAAGGACGTGTACTACATTTCCTCGGGCGTGTTGTCGGCCTGTGTTGCGATTCCGTCGATCTTCATCTTCTGGCGGCGGACGACCCTGCCGGCGGTCCTCACGGCCGCGGTTCTGGGCTTTGCCGGAACGATCGGCGCCTTCCTGTACGAATACCATTTCCTCCAGGCCGCCGACGCCAATCTCCCGCATTACTATCAGAACGATCTGCCGACCTGGATCAGCCCATCCTACGGTTACAATTATCTCGCCGTGGGCGTGGGGCTGTCGCTGGCGAGCATCGTCGCGGTGAGCCTGTTGACGCGCCGCCCCAGCGCCCGGCAACTGGCCGCCATCGAAGCGGTCCCCGTCGAAGAATACGAACGATTCACCGCCGGGGCGGTACAGCATCCCTCGGAAAACATCTCGTAGCCCCAGGAGGAACGAGAAGCTGGGTGCCATGCCCAAGTCCGCGCGGGCATGTCCTTGCCGTGCGCACATGCCCGCGCGGACTTGGGCATGGCACCCGACGTGGTGCGCAAGGGCTCGAAATTACAAGGATGACCTGATTCCCGGACGAAACATCGTCTCTCGATTTGGCGGGGGGTGGCGGGGAATTTACAAGGGTTCCCTGGCCTTGGGGAAGCTGCCCAGCACGTGCAGTTGTCCGCAGTGCTGGCGGGCCTCCTCGAGGGCCTGGGCGAAGTTGGAGTCCTCGCAATGACCTTCGGCGTCCACGAAGAAGTAGTATTCCCAGTTGCGCCGCATGGACGGCCGCGTGTCGATGTTGGTCAGGTTGATGCCGTGGCGGCTGAACATGTTGAGCACCTCGACCAAGGCCCCGGCCTTGTGGGCCGTGGTGAACATGATGGCCGTCTTGTCGGTGCCGGTCCGCTTGGCGGGCGTGGTGCTGATGACGAAGAATCGCGTCTGGTTGAGCGGATTGTCCTCGATGTTGGCGAATACGATCTTGAGTCCGTACAGTTCGGCCCCGAGGGTCGAGCCGATGGCGGCCAGGCCCTCTTCGGTGGTGGCCATTTCGGCGGCCTTGGAGCTGCTGGCCACGGGCACCAGTTGGGCGTCGTTGAAGCTGGTGGAAATCCAGTTTCGGCACTGGGCGAAGACCTCGGGCTTGGAGGCGATGATCTTGATGTCCTCCGGCGGGCAGTTGGCCAGGAGGTTGAGGTGGATCTCGACGATCACCTCGGCGCAGATCCGCACGGGGGTGTGGATGAACGCGTCGAGCGTGTCGATGACCTCGCCGCCGACGCTGTTCTCGATGGGCACCAGGCCCAGGTCGCAATGCCCGCGCACGACCTCCTCGAAGACGGCGCGGATGTCGGCGACGGGCAAATACTCCACGCTCATGCCGAACTTCCGCTGGGCGGCCAGGTGCGAGAAGCTGCCCTCCGGGCCCAGGAAGCTCACGCGGAGCGGCTTTTCCAGGGCGAACGAACCGCTCATCAGCTCGCGGTAGATCGCCTGGAGCGTCTTGGGCGGCAGCGGGCCCTGGTTGATCTCGGCGATCCGCTTGAGCACCGCGTGTTCACGGTCGGGAGCGTAGCTGGGCGCGCCGTCGGCGAGCTTGGCCTTGCCGACCTGCACGACGATCCGGGCGCGCTCGTTGAGCAGGTCCACGATCTTCCGGTCCAGATCGTCGATCTTCAGCCGCAACGCCGGCAGGCCCTTGGGTTGTCTCTTGCTGGGTTTCTTCATGCTGCTGTCATCTTATATCCGTCCGAAACGGAAAAAGCAAAGGCTCACCGCAGATGGCGCAGAGAACGCAGAGAGAAGAATTCAAACAGCGAAGAAACGGCGAAGAAGAGGAAGGGCGAAGAGCGAGAAGCGAAGAGCGAAAATGCGAAAATAAGTTTAGCCGCGCCCCGAAGGGGAGCGCGGTGGAAACCGTGGGGCGTTGGGCGTAGGGAGTGGGTCGTAACGGCAAAGAAACAGCGAAGAAGAAAGGGCGTTGATAACCGGGAGACGTTGTGGCGAAAGAAAGAACGCAGGTGAAAGAGTGTATCGTGTTGCTGTTCTCTGCGGTCTCTGTGACCTCTGCGGTGAATGCTGTTTCTTATTTTCGCGCGACCGTTTTGCGGCGGCGTGACTTGGCGGCGGCGAAGAATTTTTCCAGACCGCGCGAGTCGCCGTGTATCACCAGCTCGCTCAGGCGGGCCAGCGAGCGGCCGAAACGGTCCAGGACGTCCAGGATGGCCGCGGGGTTGGTCAGGAAAATGTCGCGCCACATTTCGGGGTCGCTGCCGGCGAGGCGGGTCATGTCGCGAAAACCGCCGGCGGCGATTTTGAGATGCCCGGCCTTGGGCAGCAGCATCAGCAGGCTGGCCAGCGCCTGGGGCAGGTGGGAGATTTCGGCCACGGCGCGGTCGTGGTCTTGCGGCGACATCCGCACGGTTCTCATGCCCAGTGCCTGCCAGAACGCCTCGACCCGGCGCACCGATGCCGGCGGCGTTTGGGCGGTGGGCGTGAGGACGCAGGTCGCCCCGGCCAGCAGGTCGGCCCGCGCGAAGGCGGGCCCGCGATGCTCGCTGCCGGCCATCGGATGGCTGCCAACGAACGGGCCGCCCGGGCCCAGCACTCGCGCCGCCAGCCGCACGACGGCGCCCTTGGTCGAACCGACGTCGGTGACAACGGCGCCCTTCTTGAGGTGGGGTTTGATCGCCCGGAGGCAGTGCTCGAAGGCCCCCACCGGCGTCGCCAGGATCACCAGGTCGCTAGGCCCGACGGCCTGCGAAACGTCCAGGTGGGCCGAATCGATCGCGCCGATCTTCATGGCCGCCCGCAGACTGCCCGCCCGGCGACCGACGCCCGCGACGCGGATGCCGCCGCCCAAGGCCTTGATCGCCAAACCGGTCGAGCCGCCCAGCAAACCCACGCCGATGATCGTCACATGATGAATGCCCTGCATCGACATCTACAATCCCTCGATCGTGAAGGCCTTCGCCATCAGGCCGTGGCTCTGGGCAAGGAATGCCAGGCCCGCCAGCGCGACCACCAGGACCACCACCACGGACGCCAGAACCCAGTGACGGGGCTGGCGCTCCTCCACGACCGC
>CAZYDC010000212.1:0-8399 GCA_964646065.1 uncultured Planctomycetaceae bacterium
CCAAGCATAGAGGGCAAGGGCATAGGCCCACATCGGCTCGCTGAGGTAGCCCATGCGGCCGATACTCCAGCGATACCAGCCAGCCACCCGTTGCTGCGACTCGTGGATGCAGGCGTTGGCATTGAAGATGCCAAGGCCAAAAAAGACGGTGCTCAGATCCGTCAACTTCTCGTGGTCGCGGTTCTCCGCATTGATGCGGTTCTCGCCCAGCAGCCTGGCATGCCCAAGCTCATGAGCCATAGTTGCCACCAAAATCACCGGCTCCTCCCGATGGGTGGTCTCGACGGAAATGACCGTTTTGGCCTCCTGGTGGTAGGTGCCCGCCGTGCCAGATCCTTCGCTGACCACCATGCAGCCTGGCCCCAGGTCGATGTTCCTTCCTTCGTCGTATAGGTGCAACAAAACGGTGGAGCAGTCCACGTCCATGTACTCGCAGACGCGGTCCAGCAGTTGCCGTATAGCCTGGTTTGATCCGTCGAAGCGATCGGGAAAGAATTGTTCCGTGGGCAAGATGACGGTCCCGCGCCGAAGCCGCTCGCGCCCGAACTGGTCGGTTAGCCACGCGAAGCCGTTTTCCAGCCAAGCCTTCTCATCGCGCGGCACCGGACACTGAGGTTGAAGAAAGCCGAACATGCACTGCCTCGTTCGCAGGTGTTGCCGGCATTTTCCATATGGCCTCTTGGTGGCGGCCACCGCCAGCAGTTTCCGTGATTCTACTTCTATTTCGTGGTTTGCCCAGCAAATTCCCGACGCCCAAACCCTTGAGGCAGAAACAGCGAACCGCAGAAGGCAAAAGTAAAGATCTTGGATTCCAGGTCTTCACTTCCGCCTTCTGCGGTTCTGCGGTTCGATATTCTGCGGTTCGCCTTTTCCGATCCCAGAGGGACTGCACCCTTTTTGTCCGCTAAATGAGGACTGTCCCTGAACGCCCCGGCAAAAGGGACAGTCCCCATTTTCGGATACAGCCCCGAAAAAGGGGACAGTCCCTGACTACAGCGAGATCTTGCTTCCCGCGCCGACGGGATGCACCTGCTGGGGCAGATGCGCCTGGAGGTATTCCACCACGTCCTGACCGGTGCAGTAACAGGGATAGATCATCATCCCCGGCGCCTGGCGAATCTGCTCGATCGCGTCGTCCAGGCACTCCCGCGAGGCATGGTCCAGGTGCAGCCCGCCCACCATCGCGGCGATGGGCTCTTCGTGGGCCAGGAACCGGGCGCAGCGGAGCGTGTTCCGCAGGCCCCGATGGCAGCAGCCGGTCAGGACCACCCATCCGCCCTGGCCGCGAAGGAGAACGAAAATCTCGTCCTCAAAATTGTCCACCACCAGTTCCTCGCCCTTTCGCACCACGTAGTGTTCCTCTCCGGCGGGCGGGCCTCCGATCGGGCCTGAAAGAATCAGCCAATCCTCGATCCGCTGGGGCTCCCCCACCCAGTGCAGCCGGAACCCCGCGCGGGCGAGCGTGTCCACCGCGTGCGGACAGGAGATTTCCTGCAGCGAACTGCCCGGTTTGTCCGCCCATCGGCGGCGGAAGGCGCCCTGGTGGACGTACACCTCCGTGCCTTCGGGGCGCGAGGAGGCCAAGGCGGCCAACCCTCCGGTGTGGCTGGAATGGCCGTGCGAAAGAATCACGCCGTCCAGCCCCGAAATGCCCGGGCCCAACTGGGCCGCGCTGGAGGCCAGGGATTCCGCCGACGCCCCGCAGTCGAAGAGCATCGTACGCCCGGGGCCTCGCACCAGGATCGCCAAACCCTGCTCGGCAGGCGCGGTAGCGTCCGACGGGCCGTCCACCAATATCGTCAGTTCCACAGACATGTTCGTTCCGTCTATTCTGCCAACCCAAATGAAGAATTGCCACTGTTGGACGAATTTTTTTCTTCCCGTCGCGCAATGTCTCCTTTCTCGCGATATCCGGCGTAAAATAGATGTTGACGAAATGTGAACGTTACGTCGAAAGAATCGTAATGATATGGTTGGATGTTTATAAGTGGACCGAAAGGCTTGACATCAACGGTGAGGGTTCCTATACTTCGCCGTTCGCCCTGCGGCCGTCTACGCGGGGCCCTAGGCGTATCGTCAAATGCTCGGGACACTTAGCTAGTTAAAGGATTTTGAAGTGGCCAAGAAGGGAAATTTGAAGAAAGTCATCGGCCGGCTCAGGAAGTCTTCTCCGGCCTTTAAGAAATCCGAAAAGGTTGCGCTTCGGCCTCGTCCTTTGGGCACGGTCGCGGACACACCCAAGGCCAAGTTGATCGGCAAGATCAAAACGCCCTTCAGCAAGTCCGAGCTCGAGGTGTTCCGCCAGATGCTCCTGGACAAGCGCCGGGCGCTGGTGGGAGACATGAACGGCATCGAGGCCGAGGCCCTGCGGACCAACCGACAGGACGGCAGCGGCGACCTGTCCAACATGCCCACGCATCCGGCGGACATCGGCACCGACAATTTCGAGCAGGAGTTCACCCTGGGCCTGCTCGAAAGCGAGAGGACGCTGCTGGGCGAGATCAACGGCGCCCTGGAGCGGATCGAGAACAACACGTTCGGCGTCTGCCTGGGCACCGGACAGCCCATCGGGGTGGCCCGTCTCAAGGCCAGACCGTGGTCGAAATATTGCATCGAATACGCCAAACTGCTGGAAAAGGGTTTGGTGCAGCCCAAGGAAGAGCATCCCGAAAATCAGGACGAGGACGCCACCGCCTCCGTGGACGAAGCCCCCGAGGAGGAAGAGGAATTCGTCGAGGAAGAGCCCGAGGAATGATCTCCCTTGCCCGCCTTGAGCTGACTCTGGGATTATGGAACCTGGACAGTCGGCTTCTTTGCCTGTGCAAAATCCGAAACTCGAAGCGCGAAACTCGAAACAAGCTCCAAATTCAAATGCGCAAAACAACAAACGAAGAGCCGGACATTTTGCGGGTTTCTGAAAGCTCGGGGCGAGAGGGTTTTTCCTGTTTTGAATTTTTCGTTTCGGGTTTTGAATTTGTTTCGGATTTCGTGCTTCGGATTTCGGATTTACGGCTAACGGTCCCGCCGGATAAGATAACGTCAGCGTGAAAAACAACAGCGACAATCCAACGCCAACGCAACCCTCCGCCGCGCGCGGCCGGCAGGCCCCGGCGCCCGGACCCCGAAAGGCCATGTTCTCTTTGCCGGCCGTTCTGGCGTTCGTGATCCTGACCGCCGGAGGACTGGCGCTGGACCTCTGGAGCAAGAACTACGTCTTCCATTCCCTGCTGGCCAAGCCCGACGTGGTCGAGTACGCCCAAAGGAACGCACAGAGTTTCTCCGGACCCGAGGCTTTTCTCAAGGACCGCGGCGATCACAGGCCGCTGGCCGAAGAACGCGTCCTGGGCAAAATCAAGTTCACGCTCTCGACCAACCCGGGCGTGGTGTTCGGCTTGGAGATGCCTCCGACGGTCGTCGCCATCGTGAGCGTCATCACCATCGCGATGGTTTTCTTCTTCTTCGCCTCCGGCGACGCGCGGGCATGGACCATGCACGTGGCGCTGGCGTTCATCCTGGCCGGGGCCTTGGGCAACCTCTACGACCGCCTGCTGGGCGCGGTGTACGTTCCCGCGATGGATAATCCGATCCGGCATCAGGTCCGCGACTTCATCAACCTGGGCGATATCCATTTCCTGCCCTTCAAGATCGGCGGATACGACAACTACCCCTGGATCTTCAACGTCGCCGACGTGCTGCTTGTGGCCGGTGTCCTGCTGCTCATGCTCAACTGGTTCATCAATCGCAAAGAGTACGGAGCCCCAGCCAAGAAGTAATTGGTAATTCGTAATTGGTAATTGGGAACTACCAAGAAGCGGGGCCGGGTTCTTACCGATTACCAATTACCAATTACGAATTACCGATTACGCCTTCACCGGGAGCGGTTACAATGGACTCCATGAAAGTTTTCCTTGCAGGCATTATTCAGGGCTCGCTGGCCGATCCGGAGATTCACCGGCAGGATTGGCGAGACGCGTTCAAGCGGGTGCTGGGCGAGCGGTTGCCGCAGGCCGAGGTTTACTGTCATTACACCGCTCACCCGGCCAGCATCAAGTATGAGATGCCGGCCATTCGCAGCACGCTGGCCGAGGGCAACCGCCGCGCTGCCGACTGCGACCTGCTGGTGGCGTACGTGCCGGAGGCGTCGATGGGAACGGCCATCGAGATGTACGAAGCCGCCCGCGCCGGGGCCGTGGTCCTGACGGTCAGCCCGCTCAAGGTCAACTGGGTGATCCGGGCCTACAGCGACCGGGTCTTTGAAACCGTGCGCGAGCTGGACGACTTTCTGGCGTCGGCGGAGTTTGCCGGCCTCGTGGAAGCGAAGAAAACAATGTAAGTTCAAGGGTGGCATGGCGACGTCGTTTGTCGCCATGCGATGTGGCACCCCCAAGTCTTCTTGGGGGTGTCCGGTTCGCCCTGAACTTGCCAGACACCCCCAAGCGGACTTGGGGGTGCCACCAGGACATGGCGACAAACAACGTCGCCATGCCACCCTTAATCGTGGGTAAGTGCAAGATTATGATTTCAGTTTTAGACATGACCATCGAAGAGATTAAAGACTCCATAACGGCGATGGGGCAACCCGCGTACCGCGCGGACCAACTGGTCGACTGGGTCTTCAAAAAGGGCGTCGGCGATCCGGCCGCCATGACCAATCTTCCGCCGGCGATGCGCAGCCAGGTGGCCGTGCTGACCTCCAAGGTCGCCGCCCGCACCGACAGCGAGGACGGGACGATCAAGCTGCTGCTGGAGTACGAGAACCGGGATTCGGGACTCGGGACTCGGGATTCGGAAAGAAACGGCGAAGACGCATCCTCCCCGAAAGCCGAATCCCCCATCCCGAAACCCGCATCCCGAATCCCGAATCCCGAATCCCGAATCCCGAAATCCGCATCCCGGATCGAGTGCGTGCTGATCCCCACCGAAACCCGCGCGACCGTCTGCCTGTCCACGCAGGTCGGGTGCAACATGGGCTGTGCGTTCTGCGCCTCCGGCGCCGACGGCATGGCCAGGAACCTGACCTCGGGCGAAATCCTCCAGCAGATCCTGCACCTTCAGCAAGCCGCCGGAAAAAAGGTCACGCACGCGGTGTTCATGGGCATGGGCGAACCGCTGGCCAATTACGAAAACACGCTGGCGGCCGTGCGGGCGATCGTCGATCCGCGGCGGCTGGGCGTTTCGGCGCGGCACGTGACGATCTCGACGGTGGGCATCCCCAAGGCGATCCGCCGCCTGGCCGGCGAGGATCTGCCGGTCACGCTGGCCATCTCGCTGCACGCGCCCAACGACATCCTGCGGAGGCAGCTCATCCCGCTGGCGGAGCGGTTCACGATCGAGGAAATCCTTTCGGCGGCGCAATATCTTTTCGAGGCCCGCGGGCGCGAGGTCACGCTGGAGTACGTTTTGCTGGGCGGCGTGAACGACACGCCGGTCTGCGCCGAGGCGATGGGCAAAATCGCCCACCGCGTGCGCTGCAACGTCAACCTCATCCGGTACAATCCGGTTCCAGGCCTGCCGTACGAGCGCCCCACGCAGGCCGCCGTACACGCGTTCGTCCTGCGGCTGGAACGGGCGGGCGTCAACGTGCATGTCCGCAAGAGCCGGGGCATCGACGCCGCGGCCGCCTGCGGCCAACTGCGACGCGCCGCCACGGAGAACGACGAAGAAAAGCCCGCCACAGAGGACACAGCGAGTGATACAGTGTAATTGGTAATCGGTAACCGGTAATCGCCAACAACCAAGAACCTGCATCGAACTCCGCCTACCGATTACTGATTACCGGTTACCGATTACGCCGTTCTGGAAAGCCAGTTGCAGTTTTCGTTTGGCGAACTTGTTTTGAAAGGGACTCGATCATCGCCGCGAAGCGAGACAACAAGACCGTTCAGTCGGCCAGCGCCTGGGCCAGCCAGGACCCGGACGTGCAGTTGATGCTGGAGTTCAAGGCCGGGCGGGCCGAGGCGTTCGACGAACTCGTGCAGCGAAACACGCCCAAGGTCCACGCGCTGGTGCTGCGGTTTTTGGGCGACCAGGGCCAGGTGGAGGACCTCGCGCAGGAAGTTTTCCTGCGGGTCTATCGCACGGCCGCCCGCTACGAACCCAGCGCCAAGTTCACGACCTGGCTGTACCGGATCGCCGCGAATTTATCGTTCAACGTGCTGCGGTCGCGGAAGAAGGCGCAGGTGCGGCAGCTTCGCACGGCCGAGTCCGACGACTCCGACAGCTTCACCGAGGACGTGCCCGACGACCGCCACCTGCCGCCCCACGAGCGGCTGGACCAGGAGGAGCTGCGGCAGAAAATCGCCGCGGCGATCCACGAATTGCCCGAGAACCAGCGGGTCGCCATCATCCTCAATAAGTACGAGGACAAGAGCTACGAGGAAATCGCCGAGGTGCTCGACTGCTCCACGATGGCCGTAAAAAGCCTGCTCAGCCGGGCCAGGATGAACCTCAAGAGCGTGCTTCAACGATACCTGGAGAAAGGTTGACGGAATGCGGCGCAAAACCGTAGCACGGGCGTCCCGCCCGTGAGTCTCACGGGCATCTTGCCCGTGTCTTTGCCGTTGCTGTTTCGGCAACTACAAAACAGAATAAAGAAGAAGCGAGCACGGGCGGGACGCCCGTGAGACTCATGGGCAAGATGCCCATGCTACGTTTCGCCAGAACGGTGAAATTTTCGGCGGATTTTTCGGTCCGCCCGCCCGGCACGCGTGTTGTAATTAGTGGAAGTTGACAACCAGGCCGATGCGAGAAAAAATGGCCTCATATTTTTTAGAAACTTTCGAGATCGGACAAAGTTAGAGTAAGTGAAGATCATGATTCGGGAACTGACACAATTCGAGACGGAGCAACTGAACGCCTGGCTGGACGGCGAACTGGACGCCGCGGAAGCTTCGCGGGTCGAGACGCTGATTGCCTCCGACGCGGCCTGGGCGCAAGCAGCGGGGGAACTCCAATCCCTTGACGGCCTGCTGGGCGAGTACACCGTCCCGGCGGCGCCGGTGGAATTGGCCGACCGGATCATCGCGGCCGCCCGGCGCGAGCAGCCCGCCGGGCAATGGACGATCCGCCTGGTGAAGTATATGGCCCCCGTTGCTGCTATCGCCGCGGCGCTGATTCTGTTCGTGGCGTTCTATCATCCGGCCACGACGAATCCCTCGGCGCCGGACCAACTCGCCAACAATAATATCCAGAAGAGCCAGCAGGATCTCGACGCCGTTATCGTCGAGCACCTGCCGTTCTTCAAGCAGTACGAAGCCGCGGACAAAGCTTCTCACACGGACGCCGTCGTGGACGACGCCACGCTCAAGGCGCTCGACCAACTGGAACATTCGCAGGGAACGTAGCATGAAGCATGGGCCTAAAATCCTGATCGCCGTTGCCGCCCTGGCCTTGCTGGCCGGCGCGGAAACCGCTTTGGCGCAGGCCCGGCCGGGGCAGACGGTGAATGTTGCCCACCAGCTCCAGGTCAAACTCAGCCTGGCCAAGGTAGCCAACGGCGACTCGTTGGCCATGTCCATCAACCGCCAGGAATGGGACCACCTCACGGCCGACGAACGCGACAAGTACCGCCGCGAGGCTCTGGCCTTCCTCAGCAAGAGCCCCGAGGAACAGGCGAGAGTCATCGAGCATTACGAGAAACTCATCAAGCTCTCCGCCCAGAAACGGGAAGCGTATCTCCAGCGGGCCCAGTGGCTGCGCGTTGTTGTGGACAGCTTCTCCGCCCAGGAGCGCGACGATCTGACCAAGCTCCCGCCCGATCAGCGGGCCAAGAGGCTGCTGGAGCGAAAAGCCGAACTCATCAAGCAAGGCAAACTCGCCCCGGACACGCAACCGGCGGCAACTCCCGCCGGCGAATAATCCCGACGTAGTGTTGCCTCCGAATGGCAATTTAATCCCCATCTCAAATTCCAAGCACCAAGCATCAAATTCCAAACAATCGACAAACAGCAAACTGCGAAACGGCCAAACAACAGAAGCACTAAAGAGTCGGACGCCGTTGGGATGCGTTTGGCGTTTTTCCGCATTGTCGTTTGTCGTTTGTTTGTGATTTGGTGCTTGCTGTCTCGGGGCCACTACGAACGGCAATACCTGAACCACCGGTCGGCGCCGAAACTTCGTTCCTCTTCCACCGTCATGTGCAGATTCGGCGTCAGCTCGGCGATGTCCAATCGCGGCAGATTTTCGCGGACCGCGCCGACCTTCGCCGGCGAGACGTAAACCATCACCTCATCCGCCAGGCCGAGATCGAGCGCCTCGCGAAGAACGGTCGGGCCGCCCTCGATCAGCACGCGCGTCCACTGCCGCCGGCCCATTTCGACCAGCAGTTTATCCAGGTCCAGCCGCCCCGGCCCGCGCGGGTCGATGGCGACCACCTCGGCCCCAGCATCCTGAAGCACGTG
>CAZYDC010000213.1:0-8379 GCA_964646065.1 uncultured Planctomycetaceae bacterium
GAGATCGGCGTTCCCAGCAAAGACACCCCCAAGAAGACTTGGGGGTGCCACAAGACGGAGGGCGTCCGTAATCCCCGTTTCACCGGACGCTGAATCGAATGGCCGACGCCTCTCCGCCGGCGTCCGCGCAGCGGAGTTCGTAGGCGCCGGGGGTTAGCGTGAGCCTGGCCGCTTGGCGCGAGTCCAGGGCCGCGCCGTTGAGGAACCAAGCCAGGTTGCCGGCCGCGCGGTTGACGGCAGGGCGGACGACGGCCGTGGGGCCAAGGGCCTGGAAGCAGGTTCCGTCGGATGGCGAGAGAATGCGCAGCGGGCCGGCCAGTTCGCGCGGCTCGGGCAGCGGGCAAAGCACCTGCCAGGTCGGCGGCGGGGCGGGGTCGGCCTTGGCGCGGAGCGAGGGCAGGTCGAACAGCCTGGCCAGCAGCGGCTCGGCCGTCTGCGCGCCCAGGAGCAAATCGTTGTGCGACCCGCCGAACCGCCCGGCCCACACTCCCACGGCGAACCGGCCGTTGTGGCCGAGCGCCCAGGCGTCGCGACGGTGCGAGCTGGTGCCCGTTTTCCACATGAACCACGGCACCGTTGACGCCGGCCTGTCCTCCATGCCGTGCGGGCGGCGGTGGCGGCTGGAGAGGATGTCGTCCAGCGCGGCGCAGGTGGCCCAGTCCAGCACGCGGAGGGGCGGGGAGATTTCGTCCATCATCAATCGCGGTTGGCGGTAGACGCCGCCGCGGCCGATCGTCGCGTACGCGGCGGTCAGGTCCAGCAGGCGCACCTCGACGGTCCCGACGGCCAGGGCCAGCCCGCCGCGCTGGCGGGCGTCGCGGGCGAACCGCACGCCGCAGGATTGCATGGTTCCGACGGCCTGGCGAAGGCCGACGCCCTCGGCCACCAGGATCGCCGGGACGTTCAGCGAGCGCCGCAGGGCGTCGGCGACGCTGATCTGGCCGCTGAACGTGTGGTCGAAATTTTCCGCCGACCACGAGGCCCGCTCGATGGGCAGGTCGTAAACGGTCGAGTCGGCCCGGAGCCGCCGCGACTCGAAGGCGGCCGCGTAGATGAAGGGCTTGAGCGCCGAACCGGGGCTTCGCCAGGCGGTCGCGCCGCACACCTGGCCGCTGACGGGTTCGGCCGCGTTGGCCGAGCCGATCATCGCCACGATGTCGCCGCCGGCCAGGTCGATCACGACCACCGACACGTCCGCGCCCGCCGGCCAGTGGGCGCCGGCGTCGGCGAGGTATTCGCGGGTGGCCCGCTGCACGTCGGCTTGCGTGCCCGAGTCGAGGGTCGTCCTTCCGCCGGCGCTTCGACGCGCCAGGGCCAGGAAGGCCGCGTGGTAGCCCAGGTTGCGGTGCGGCGGGGGCGCCAGCGCCACCGGCTCGGCCGCCGCGCACGCCTGCTGCGCGGGCGTAATCATGCCCAACTCGGCCATGCACGCCAGCACCACTGTGCGCCGGGTCCTGGCCGCCTGCGCGTAGCGGTCAGGCCGGTAGCGAGCGGGGGACTGCGGCAGCCCGGCCAGCAGCGCCGCCTCGCCCAGCGACAGGTCCGCGGCGCTCTTGCCGAAGTAGGCCTGAGCGGCCGCCTCCGCCCCGCGAAGGTTGCGGCCGTACGGAGCGACGTTGAGGTACAGTTCCAGGATCTGGTCCTTGGACTTGAGCCTTTCAAGCTGCAGCGCGCGGAACGATTCGACGATCTTGGCCCGCCAGGTTCGCGGGCGGTCGTCCATCATGCGGCAGAGCTGCATGGTCAGCGTGCTGGCCCCCGAGACAGTCCGAAACGAGCGGAGGTCCTGCCCCGCAGCCCGCACGACGGCCCAGGGGTCCACGCCGCCATGCGAATAAAACCGGTGGTCCTCCACGGCGAGCGTCGCCTGGATCAGCCAGGGCGAAATCTTCGCCAGCGGCACCGGCAGCCGCCACTGCTGATCGTCCGAAACCCGCTGGAGCAGAACCCGCCCGTTGCGGTCGGTGACCTGCGGACTGGCAGGCCAGGCGTCAAGACGCTGGAGGGGAAAGGGGAAAAACATCCAGCAGATGACGAAGGTAGCGACGCCCAGAAGCAAGAGTGAAACGGAGACCGCAGTCAGCCGTTTGAGGAACCGTCTTCGGAAGAAACTCGAAATACGAAGCACGAAAAACGAAACAAACGACAAACGACAAAAAGCAAATGACCAAAACGTCAAAGAACCGCGTTTGGCTGTTTGCTGTTTATCCGTTTGCTGTTTGTTTCGGATTTCGGTTTTCGGATTTCGAGTTTCGAGATTCACCGCTTCACTTCCACTTTCCCTCCGCCGTTGATGCTCGCAAAGGATGGGTCGTACATGCACGAGGCCTGGATCGGCGGCAGTTGGTAGCTGCCCGCCGAGATCACGCGAAGGGCGTACCGGTAGCTCGCCGAGATTTTCGAGGCCGAGACGAACAGGATCACGCGGTCGTCGCGGAACTCGGTGCGGTCGGGGTCGCCTGGGACCTGGATGTTGGGGTAGTTGTCCACGTGCGCGGAGGTCATCAGGCTGGGGTGCTCGACCTCCATCGCGCCCGGCAGTGCGTCGACGATGGCGACATTGCGGATGTGGGCGTCGCCGATCGTGCGGCAGGAAATGTTCACGATCACAATGTCGCCCACCTTGAGCTTGGCCGGATCGACCGCGTTGCCCTCGCGGTCCGTCCAGGTGCGGCGGACCTCCAACTGCCGGTCGTAGGTCTCGAAGCCGCCGGCCTTGCGAAGCACGCCCTCGGTGGTCTGGGCGATGTAAACCGTGCCGGTGCCCTTGGAGTCGATCCGCGTGCCGGCGCCGTCGCCGTCGAACTGGAGCCGCGTGGAGTGCAGGTGCTCGAACGGCGTCTCCTTGCCGTCGGGCGTTTTGGCGGTGCCGGTGAAGTCGGCCTGGGTCGGCCGCGTGCGGGCCTGGAACTTGGCCAGCGCGGCCAGGCTCATGGCGTTCTCGACGGTCGTGCCCCAATAGCACGCGTTTTTGCGGGCGTGGTCGAGCTTGTCCACCAGGTGCGGCACCCAGGCGTGCGAGGGGTCCAGGTCCAGCATGACGCACAGCAGCGTCGCCTCCTCCTGCGGTTGCGAGGCGATCATTCCGCCGGTGGTGGTCGGCACGGACAGGTTGACCGTGTCGGCTCCGAGGGTCTTGGCCGCGAGGTCCTTCCGTCCGACGGTCAGCCAGGCGGCCGCCAGGTGCGCCCGCCCGGCGATGTCCAGCTTGTCCGGCCGCTCGCCCAGGCGGTTCATCCAGCTTTCGTCGGGCGCGGCCAGTGCGGCCAGAACGTCGCAGATCATCGCCCGCATGTTCTCGGTCATTTCATCCTTCACGGTCGGCTGGCGCATCTGCTCCTGGAGGTACTTGACCAGCTCGTCGGAGAACCGCTTATCGACGGCGTATCCGGCCCGCTTGGCCTGGGTCAGGAAACACGCCGCATACGCCGTGCCCCACAGGTTGGGCTCGTGATCGCCCGGCCAATAGCCGATGCCGCCCTCGCGGGTCTGCATGGACCACAGCCGCGCGATGCCCGCGTCCACCATTTCGCGGACGGCGTCGGTGCGGCCTTTGGTGGCGCCGGTCAGCGCGAGCAGTTGGGGCGTGTAGACCATGCCGTAGAGCTTGCTGGTCGTCTGCTCGACGCAACCGTAGGGGTACTCGATCAACCGCTCCAGGGCCGGCAGCAGGTTGACCACCGGATTGCCGGCGATGGTGACCGTGGTCCGCGACGCGCCGGGCAGGAAATCCTTCAAGGCTTCCAGCCGGAGCGACTTGCCCGCGTCGAGCTTGAGCAGCCGCGTTTCGACCTCCAGCGGCGCGGCCGGCCGGATCGTAAACAGGCTTTCGCACTGGGCGGACAGTTCGGGCGACCCCGCGGCCTTGGCGGTCACGACCGCCTTGACCTGACCCAGCGCCAAGGCCTGCTCGTTGGCCCACAGAATCTTGGACTCGTTCGGCGGAATGGTCAGGGTGCCAAGGTCTTCCTTGTTATCCGTGAACTGCCTGGGCTCTCTTGCGGCTGCGGAAGCAGGCTGAGTTGAAGCTGCCGATTTCGCATTCGTCACGTTCGTGACCTGGCCGGAGCTTTGCAGGCTCACCGCGACCGTGAGCGGTTTGTCGGTGGTGTTGAAAACCTTGACGGGCACCTGGAAGGTGTCGCCGGGCGCGGCGAATCGCGGCCAGGCCGCCTCGACCAGCAGGCTGGAGGTCACGGTGACGGGGCGCTCCTGCGAACCGTATTGGTCGTGGTCCACGCAGACGGCCATGAGTCGCATCTGGCCGCTGAGGCGAGGCATTTCGAGTTCGGCCGTCGCGGTTCCGTCGGGCGCGACCGGCACGGCCGTGCGCCAAATGACGGCAGAGGCGCGGGTCCGCACGGGGATGGGACTGTTCCGCAGCCGCAACTTTTCGGGCAGGCTGTCGCCGCCGCCGATGCTCAGGATGTCGGCGGGGCGCTGGTAATCGGGCATCAACTGGTCGAACAGGTCCGAGGACTCGACCTCGAGCATTCGGGCGCCGAAGAAATGCTCCAGCGGCGCGGGCGTGCGAAAATCGGTGGTCAGCAAAATGCCCTCGTCCACGGCCCAGAGGTGCAGCAGGGGCGGGCAGGAGGGGTCCAGCGGCGCGGTCGCGCGAACCTTGACCTGGAGCCGCTGCCCCGGCTGGGCCTTGGGCGGCGCGTCGATGGCCAGTTCGATCTTGTGGCCGGCGTGGCTGGTTTCGATCCTCGCCAGGCCCATCGCGCGGTGGGGCAGCCACTTGGGCCGGCTCGGGTCGATGGCCCCGACAACCGTCGCGGTGACGAACGCGCCGCCGCGAAGAGTCGCCGGCAGCGGCAGGGTCAGCTCGGCGGTCTTACTCGCCATTGGCATCACGCGCTGGTCCAGCACGCGGTCGGTCTCCAGCGTCAGCAGCAGGGTGCCCGCAAGCGGGCTGCGCACCACCACCTTGGCCGACGCGCCGGGCAAGTACTCCTTCTTGTCCAGCACGATCTCCAGCCGCTCGGGCTCGCGCACCAGTTGCGCCAGGCCGTTGTCGTCGCCCTCGGAGGCGTAGAACTCCGTCAGCGTCGAGTTGCCGGTCGCCGCGTCGGTGACTTCCAGGCGGTACTGCCCGCCGGTGGGGCAGAGCATTTCAAATTGCCCGGTCGCGGCCGCCAGTTCGCCCTTGGCGTAATCGCGCGACCAGACCGGCGTCGCCAGTTCCACCGACTTCCAGACCTGCTCGTTGTTGACTTTCTGGATCACCCAGTCCCACTCGATCCGCGACAGCACGCACTTCATCGCGCCGGGCGCGGCCAGTTCGTCCTGCGTGGTCAACTGCACCCAGCCGACGGGAATCTTCGTCCGCGAGCGGAGAATCTGCTCGGGCGGCAAGCGCAGGCCGATGTGCCGCCCCGCCGTGTCCAGCAGCGTCGTAAACCCGGCAGAAACGCTCCGCCCGCCTTCCTCGGTCACGGTCGCGTACAGGTCCGCCTCGTACACTCCCGGTTCGGCCGGAACCACCCGCGCAGGCTCACTCGCCGGCCCCGAGGCCGGCTGACTCGTGGGCTGAGTTGTGGGTGACGCGGACATCTTGTCCGCGTGTGACGAGGGCGTCTCGCCCTCGTGTGTCGCGGGCATCCTGCCCGCGTCTTCTCCGACTTTCTGGGACGCAGGCAAGATGCCTGCGGCCCCCGCGGACAAGATGTCCGCGGGACGCGAGGCCAAGATGGCCTCGCCACGCGCGGGCGGGATGCCCGCGACACGCTTGGCGGGGGGCGGGGCCACGGGCATGGGCAGCGTTACGGTGACGGTGCCGGCGGTGTCGAGAGTGAGCCTCACGAGGTCCTGCCATCCGGTGACGTTGATCTTCTTGAGCCTGCCGTTGCCGAAAATGTAATCCTTATATTTATCCGACCGAAACGTCGTCGGCCGATACGAACCCGCGATCGTCACCGGCAGGTGCGCCGCCGGTTGGCCGAACAGGTATCGCGCGGAAATGTCCGCTCGCGGCTGCTCGCCCGGGCCGTAGCGGTCGCGCTGGGCCCTGGCCTTGACCTCCATGCGGACCGGCACGAAGGACTCCACGCCCGCCTGCGTGTCGCCCAGCGAATGCTCGTCGCCCGGCAGAGTCGCGTTGAACGTGTACTGGCCGCTCTGGCCGTCCTCGGGCGGAGTGAACTGCGCGTGGAACAGGCCCTGACCGGTCGCGTCGGGCTTGATCGGCAGGTCGGCGACCTTTTTGCCGTCGGGTCGCGTGACCGCGACGCTCAACGGGAAGGGCGGCGGCACGCGCCCGGCTGCGTCGCGAAGGATGCCGGTCAGAAAGACCGTTTCGCCCGGCCGGTAGACCCCGCGCTCGGTGTAGAGCATGGCGTCGTAGGTGATCGGGGCGGGCCTGGCGACGTGGGCCTCAAACGCCGCGTCGGTATTGGCGACGTGGTCTTTCTCCCAGGTGTTTTCCTCGGGCAGCAGATAGGCCAGGTCGCCGCCGAGTTCGGCGGTGACCAGCCAGACGGGTCCGTCGGGGCTGTTGGCGGGCGCGGTGAGCGTGGCCAGACCCTCCGCGTCGGTGTGCGTCCAGGCGAGCGTCTGGTTGTTGCGGGTAATGGCCGAGACCTTGGCGCCGGGCACCGGCTTGGCGGTTTGGAGCGAGGTCACCCAAACCATCAATCCCTGGCGATGTTTCTTGACCGTGATCCCCAGGTCGGTGACGGCCACGACGGCGTTGTCCTGCGGCCCCCAGGGCGATTCGTCCCCAATCCCCCGGGACGGACTGCAGCCGCTGGCCTGCACCGAATACACGCCGCATTCCGAGCCGACCATGCCCTTGATGTCCACGGCCAGGCGGGTCACTTCGTTGCGGGGCACGTTGACTTTCACGGTTTTGGACAGCAGGTCACGGCCGGTATCCGCGTCGCCGCCGCCGTTCTTCTGGAGAAACGCGGCCAGGTTATTGGCGTGAAGTTTCCAGGCCGTGAGCCGCACGCCGCTGAGGTTGACGACGTCGACGTCTACCTTCAGGTTGCCCTGCGGCGAGAGCACGCCGCGGCCGGCGGGGAAGTCCAGGCTTGGATTGCGGTCGGCGAACTCGAACGCGAGGGTCTCGTCCTGATCGATGGTCTGTCCAGTGGCGGACAGGGCGCCCGCCCGCACGATGGCATGGTAGGCGGCGCCGCACTTGAAAGTCCCGATCAGCGACACGTCGGTGCCGCACCTGAAGGACCCGTTCAGCGATTCATCGGCGCCGGTCCGCATGGAGCGTTCACGGTATTGGTGGTCTTCGCCTCGCGAGACGACCAGGTCCTTGACGGCCGGGGTCACGGTGACTTCCGGCAGCGGGGCCTTGGGGTCCAGGTCCTGGGAGAATTGCAGGTTGACGGTCAGCAGCTTGTCGGTGCCGGCGTCCTGGGGCTCGGCCTTGAGAAGGGCGAACTTCGCGGGGACCTCGATGGCGTGGCTGTTGTCCCCGACCAGGCCCAGTTGCGCCCCGACGCCGGTGAGCTTGTTCGACAGCGTTATCTCGACCTTGTCGGACTTGGGCCGGTCGGCCTGGAAGACCAGCTTCGTGCCCGGTTCGTGCGACAGTGCCAAGGCCCGCATTTCGATCTTCGCGCTTTCGGTGGGGACCACATCGTAGACCTTCATAAACTCCAGCACATCCACCGGGTGGACCGGCTGGTTGAAGGTCAGCTCGAATGTGAATTTCTTCTGGTCGGCCTTGACCAGATTGCAGCCGGTCCACGCCAGCGGTTCGGTGTTGAAGTTGAACTCCTTCTCGCCGATGATCTCGTGGCCGATGCGGTTTTCGCCGTCGGGTGCCGGGCGGAGCACGTACTGCCTGCCGGGGGGGAGCTTCTTGGCCAGGACGAACTCAAGCTGTTCCGGTGCGGACCATTGCCAGTGTCCGGGCGGTTGGGGCTGGAGGACGAACGGCGCCGCGGCGAGGGGTTTACCGACCATTTCCAGGGCGGCCAGGGGCTCGTCGAAGTGGAGCGAGAACCGGTCCGCCGCGCCGGCCGGGCCGACGGGGAAGACAGAAAGGATCCGCACGTGCGGCTTCTTGCCGCCTGTAAGATCGTGATGAATCCAAAGAAGACCGCCGACGTTCAAGGCCAGCAGCAAAGCTGCAAGCCCCCAAAACCGCCATCCCTGCAAGCGCATGATCCGTTCCTTCGAATCGAGTGTATCCCAGTGGTGCAATGACTTATACCACGCCGGCGGGGGGATGCAACAGAAAACTCGAAGCACGAAACACGAAATCCGAAACAAACAGCCAAACGACAAATTGAAATGCGGTTCTCATCCGATTTAAGTGCCTAACGCAATACGAAAGTCGCCACGTAACCTAGGTAGGATTTATCGCTTTTTTGCCAACGGCAAAGCGCCAAAGGGGTTCATCCGGCGGAAGCG
>CAZYDC010000214.1:0-8318 GCA_964646065.1 uncultured Planctomycetaceae bacterium
GCAAGAGTGACGACATGCTGGACCAGCCGCCACCGGTGGCCATGCCGGCGCAACCGCAACTGGGGCAAAAACAATGAACGATCTTCCGGCATGGGCGCAGGACATGGGCGACCTGTTTCGCACGGGGTCCGTCAGCCAATTCATCATGTACGGAAACATTTTCGACGTGGTTCCCGCCCGCACCAGCACGGGGCACCGGCAGCTATCGCTCAAGGCGTTCCTCGAAGAAATGATGTTCGCCAATTACGACGTGGTGATCGAATACGACCGCAGCAAGGGCATCCGCCTGATCCGCGGCGCGGAGGAGTATGCCAATTGGCTGGAGCAACTGGCCGGGCCCGAGGCGCAGGGGCTGGCGCTGGTGCGGGAATCGGGCAAGGCGCTGGAACTGATCGACCGGTACATCCTGCGGTCGCTGAACCTGCAATCCTTGAACAACGGCGGGACCGTGCCCCGCAAGATCGCGATCATTATCGACTTCGCCGAGTACGTCGTGCCCAACGGGCAGGCGATCCAGCTCACCGGCGAGTTCAGCGCCAACATCGTCAAGATTCTGGGTTGGGCCAACGACCCGGCCATCCAGCAGGCCAACATCGCCACGGTCCTGCTGACCGAAGGGCTGCACGACCTGAACGACCTGGTGGTCAAGAACCCGCATTCCTCCAAGCTGCTGATCCCGCTGCCCAACCAGCAGGAGATGCTCGACTACATCCAACTGCTGGCCGAAACGCAGTTCACGGACCTGGCGCAGCAGTGCGAGGTGAGCCTGGAAGTGCTGGCCGGGCGGCTGGTGGGGCTCAGCCGCGTCGGCGCGCGAACCGCCATCGCGCTGACCATCAAGAACGGCCGCAAGATCACCACGCAATGGCTCATGAAAATCCGCAAGGACATGATCGAGCAGGAATGCCAGGGACTGCTGGAGTTCGTGGAGTCGCCCTTCACGCTGGACAACGTGGCCGGTCTGGACGCGGCCAAGCACTGGCTGCGGCAGGACACGGCGTTACTCAAGAAGGGCGTCCTGCACGCGCTGCCGATGGGGTATCTGATCTGCGGGCGAATCGGCACGGGCAAGACGTTCATCGTGACCTGCTGGGCCGGCGAGCTGGGCATTCCCTGCGCGGTGCTGAAGAACTTCCGCGACCGCTGGATCGGCGCGACCGAATCCAACCTGGAGAAAATTTTCGCGATCCTTCACGCGCTGGGGCAGGTGGTGGTGTTCGTGGACGAGGCAGACCAGGTGGCCGGAAAGCGAGACAGCGGCAGCGAGGACGGCGGACTTTCCGGCCGCGTGTATGGCATGTTGGCCAAGGAAATGTCGGACACCACCAACCGCGGAAAGATCGTCTGGGTCTTCGCGACCAGCCGGCCTGACCTGCTGGAGGTGGACCTCAAGCGCCAAGGCCGGCTCGATGTGCATATCCCGCTCTTTGGCCCCCAGACGCCGCAGGAAGTGCAGACGCTGCTGCTCTCGGTGGCCAAGAAACTGAAATTCCCGGTCGCCGCAACCGACCTGCCGGAAATGTCCGAGAGCCTCCTGCTGGGCGGCAACGAACTGGAAGGCATATTGGTCCGGGCGCTGCGCTCGTGGGAGCTTCAGGAGGGGGACAAGAAGCCCCTCAAGGAACTCCTGGGCGATGTCTTTCGCGATGTCAGGCCCAACGCCAATTCGCGGAAGCTGGAGTACATGGACCTGGTCGCGGTCAAAGAATGCACGGACGGGCGGTTCCTGCCCAAACATTTCCAGGAACTCACGCCCGAGGACCTTGAACGGCGGATCGACGAACTCAGGAGGTTCATGTAAATGGCGCTTGTCAGTTGGCTAACCAGCGTGGGCGGCAAGTTGAGGATTCTTTCGACCGCTCCGGCCAAGACCGATGCGGCCCCGGCGAAAATGACCATGCAATCGGTCAGCCTCAAGGACCTGGTGATGGAAGTCCAGGACGAGCAGGTCCGCGCCCTGGCCGAGTTGCCGGCCGAACTGTCCATCGCGTTCGACAAGGTGTTCGAGGCCGCCGGCGTCAAGCCGCCGCCCCACGGATGGACGATCGGAAAACTGGAGGAGCTGCTCAAGACCGAACAATACAAGAGCATGGACCGCGCGGCGGCGCAGAAGGCCGTGCTGGGCATTCTGCAGGCGCAGAAGGCGGCCGTCGAGGACCTGGTGAAAGACGCCATCGCCCGCGACCAGGCGTTGGAGTCTTTCGCGGAGTTTGCCCGAAAGAAAATGGAAGTCCGCAACGAGGCCAGGCAGAGCAAGATGGCGGAGATCAAAAGCCAGATCGCCGAACTTCAGTCCCAGTGCCAGGCCATGGACCAGGAGGCCAAGCTGGACCACGAGCATTGGTGCAAATGGTATCAGGGCAAGACCGCGTACGAAAAGGAAATGGCCTGGGCGCTGGGCTACCTGATGGAAAAACAGATTTTTACGGTGGACGAGGATCCCGACTGAAAATAAAAGTAGCATGGGCGTCTCGCCCATGAGTCTCACGGCCGTCCCGGCCGTGTCTTTGCTGTTGCTGGTGATGTATCAGGTAAACAAAAGAGGAAGAAACAAAGGAAAAACAACAGACACGGGCAAGATGCCCGTGTGACTCATGGGCGGGACGCCCATGCTACGTGTCGGACGCCCTTGCGGAATAGGTGGGCGATTTTGCTTGCTCTGAATCAGGGTGAATCTATAATCCGCGTAATCTGAAACTTTCTTGAAAGGGCGGCAATATGGCATTTTTTGCGAGAATCGGCAGGCTGTTCCGAGGATTCCTGGGTCTTTTCATCAGCGGCATCGAGGAGGGCAATCCCGAGGCCTTGATGGAAGCGGCGCGTCAGGAATTTCGCGACCGCATGGCCCAATATAATTCGGCCCTGGCGCGCATGGCCGGGGTGGCCGAGCGGCTCAAGAGCCAGATCAAGGACAAGAGCATCAAGGCCCAGGACCTGGAGCGGCGAATCATGGCCAACCACAGCGCGGGCAACATGGACCTGGCCGGAAGCCTGGCCCGCGAGTTGCAGGAACTCAAGGCCGACCTGACCACCGACACGCAGGAACTCGCCGAGACCGAAGAGGCCTACCAGAACAACCTTCGCCAGGCCAAGGTCACGCAAAAGGAATTCGAGGACAAAGTCAGCCGGCTGGACCGCCAGCTCTCGCAGGTGAAGATCAAGGAAGCGCAGGCCGAGGCGGCCGGCGCCCTGAACAACGTCGCGTTCAAGGTCGGCGACCTGGGCGACACCATGAAGACGGTCGAGGAAGTGCTGGCCAAGCGATACGAGATGTCGGCCGGGAAGGCCCGCCTGGCCTCGGACATGGTGGACGTGAACGGCGTGCAGGAAAAGGAAGGCGAGCGAAAGGCGCTCGAACAATCCGCCCTGGCCGAGTTCCTGGCGGGCAAGGGAATTTCGACGCCCGCGGCCGCGACGGCGGCGGCCACAAACGCCGCGCCGGCGGCCAAGGAAATCGGACCCGCGCAGCAACAGTCAACCTAATGTGGCGGAACGGAAATAGACAGTCTTGTGCTTGGGCAAAACCCGAAACACGAAGCACGAAACTCGAAACAAGCACCAAACTTAAATGTTCAAAAACTGCAAACGAAGAGCCTGTTGTTTTGGGACTTGCAAGCCGTCAAAGAGAGACGATGCCGTTGTTTTGATTTTGCCGTTTTAGGTTTGCCGTTTGTTTCGGATTTCGTGCTTCGGATTTCGAGTTTTGATATACCGGGTCGCGCCGGATAAGACAGCGTCCACTTGAAAAAAATACAGTGAGAAAGAAAGGGTTTCACATGAGCGAAAACACTCCCTCGGGCAGCACCAACTTAACTCCGCTGGGCAAGCTGTTGACCTTCGGTTTCATCGTGGCGCTTCTGGCGGTCGGCGCATACATGGTCTACACCAAGTACGCCCCCGACAGCGTCAAAGCGAAGCTGGCCGTGGATAAACCGCCGGTCGAGCTGGCCGACACCAAGGGCATCACGACGGTCCAGAGCTATTCCTACGTCCCCGCCGACAAGCTGCCGGCCGTCAAGGGCACCAGCAATTACAAGTGGGACAACGAAAAGAAAATCCTTCGATTTTCCTACAACGTCTGGGCCGGCTGGCTGCCGGTCATCGCCGCCAATCACGGCACCGAGCCCAATGACGAAAGCGTCTTCTTCAAGAAGTACGGTTTCCGCGTGCAGATGGTCCTGATGGACGACCCGGTGATGGCGCGCGACGCGTTCGCCGCCGGCGACGTTCACACGCTCTGGGGAACCGCGGACATGATGGTCCTGTTCGCCCCGGCCCTGTCCAAGGATTCCCGCACCTCGCCGCGAATCGTCCAGCAGATCGACTGGTCCAGCGGAGGCGACGGAATCGTGGTCCGCAGCACCGTCAAGAACGTCGGCGACCTCAAGGGCAAGACCATCGCCCTGGCCCCCAACTCGCCCAGCGAGTATTACCTCACCAGCCTGTTGCTCTCGGCGGGCATCAACCCCAAGGACGTGACGGTGAAGCACACGGCCACCGCGTTTGAGGCCGCCGCCGCCTTCGTCGCCGACAAGAGCATCGACGGCTGCGTCTCGTGGTCCCCCGACATCTACAACATCACCAAGAACGTCGCCAACACGCGCATCCTGTCCAGTTCCGCCGACGCCAACAAGCTCATCGCCGACGTGTACGCCCTTCGCGCCGACTTCGCCCGCGATCACGCCGACGTGGTCAACGGCCTGGTGGCCGGCATCTTCGAGGGCATGGACATGGTCAAGAAAGACCCCGCCCCGGCCTGCCAGTGGATGGCCGACGCGTTCAAGATGCCCAAGGACGACGTGATGGGAATGAGGAACGACTTCCATTCCACCAACTTCGCCGAGAACGTCCAGTTCTTCCTGAACGCGTCCAACCCCACCAATTTCGAGCGCACCTGGAAGAACGCCAGCTACGTCTACGGCGAGCTGGACCGCCTGGACAAGATCGTGCCCTTTGACCAGGTGATGGACTTCGGCGTCATCAAGTCCCTGGAAGCCAAGGGCATGTTCGCCGACCAGCGGGACGAGAGCATCGCCACGTTCACCCCCGGCACCTACAAAAAGGGCAAGGCCGAGGCCGTCATCACGCAGACGATTCGGATCAACTTCTACCCCAATTCCGCCAACCCCTACGAGCCCGCGCACGACGAATACGACGTGGCGATCGCCGGCAAACTGTACGACCCCAACGTCAGCGCGACGATGGACCGCGTCGCCAGGCTCTCGGGCCAGTTCGCCCGCGCCGTCGTGCTCATCCAGGGCCACACCGACAGCAGCATGAAAGGCCGAGTCCCCGTCCAGGCCGTGCGCGACCTGAGCCTGGCCCGCGCCGAGGCGATCAAGCAGGCCTTGATCCAAAAGTATAAATTCCCCGCCGACAAGTTCACCGTCGAAGGAAAAGGCTGGGACGAGCCCGCCGACCCCAACGACCCCGACAACCAGCCCATGAACCGCCGGGTGGAAATCAGCGTATTCCCGCCGGAACAACAATAGTTCGGGTGCATTTCGGTTTCCGGGACGTAGCATGGGCAAGATGCCCATGCTACGGCGCCACGCTCATATCCTCTCCGGTTGACGATTACGGGATTCAGGGCGTCTGAAGTCTCCAGCCTGACGCCCGTCAGCCTCAATCTGACTGATCTCAACAATTCTACGGCGACGGTGAGGGCGGCGTCCCACCACATCGCCGTCGGGACGGGGTTTCGGGCGGATGAAATTGGCTTTTGCGACGGCGGGGATGGCGGGTAGAATCACATCGATATGGGATTGGTTGCTGAACATCTTCAGCGTTTTCGGGAAGGCTGCCGAGATGAGCCTTTCTGTGCCCTCGTGCATTCGAGCCATGAGATTATCCCAGAGCTTATTGCGGCGTTTGGTAACGAGCCAGACGGTGAAGTCCGAGCGTTCCTTGCGGAGGTGATTTGGCAACACCGGCATCCATCCGCTATTCCATTTCTGGGTCTGGCGCTACAGGACGCGGACCCGAGGGTTTGGAAGCAGGCGTTGGACGGACTGGTAACGCTGGCGTCCGAAGCGGCGATCCATGAACTGCGATGCGCCGGAAACCGGCAGTTTCCGAACCCTCATCAAGCGGCAGAATTCCGGGGCTGGCTTGAGGAAGCCATTGCTCAGGCAGAATCGGATCGGACTGACTGTGGCGGGAGGATCGGGTCTGATGCGAATGCGATGCACCTGAAAACTGGCGATGTTGAGTTCGATCTCAAGACCCTTGGTTATGCGCACACAACCGGGTGGCTGCGCATCCACGTTTCAGTCAGGCATCCCAAGGCGACTTGGAGAACCGCCGGTGCCATACTACTGCCCGACGATTTGAGAGCTTTGGGAGAATGGTTGTGCAAGGTCTCCGCGGGAGATATGACCCAGCGGCAGATTAGCTTCACCGAGCCGAACCTTTCCTTCGAGATTTTGCCGACTGCAGGCAAACCTGAGAGCTTGCGGCTAAACCTCAGTTACGAAACAGCCCCACCGTTTATGCAAGGTGAGGAGAGATACGAGGGATTTGCCATCGATTTCCCATTGGCGGAGATCGACCTGCAGGCGGCGAGGGAAGCGGTTCTGCTTCAAGTCAAGGTTTTCCCTGAACGGAAAGAACGTTGAAATTCGCCCCTTCCAGCCTCTCGTGGTTCGTGCCGGTTCCGTGAATTATCCTGCTTCTCGAAGCCGGGATCCTTATTTGTCCACCAGCACGGAGGTGCGAATGAAATCCGACAGGCCACGGAATCCCTTGGCCCGCGACCGCGATTCCAGGATGGCCTTTTCCTCGGGGGTCACGCGGATGTTGATCTGCACCGAGCGATGGCCTTGGCGGGCCGGTTCCGGCGGACGCTCGCCTTCCTCCAGCATGTAGGCGACCACGCCGATCATCGCCTCGCGCGTGTCGGCGACGGCTGCCTGCGGTGTCTTCCCGTCTCCGTGAGCGCCGGGCAGTTCCAGACCGTGGCCGTACCACTGGCCGTCCTCGAATGCGACGACGATCTCATAATCGGCCACGATCTCCTTGGCTTTGCCCAGGACGTCCGCGTCGAAGGGACGGTCGATCGCCTGAGCCTTAGAGTCTTTCGATTTGTCGGACATAATGGGGTTTCACCTTTCCATGATGGACCGGTATGCTCTGGTGCGTAACGCCTGGCTTGACGAAAATATGATGCGACCCGTTGATCCGGTCAAGACGGTAACCCTTGGTTTCCAGCATCTTCCGCACCTCGGAGAACCTCATTTCGCCTGCCATGACCTAAGTATACCATGAGGTATACAGATTCCAAGGGAAAAGCCGCAGGGTTCAGTGCCTCAAGCACGCCTTCTGCGCAGGAAATTCTCCGTGGTTTTTTAGTACGCCGCCCCCGAAGAAAGGGTTGGCGTACTGAGGCTCGCCGGAAAGTTCTACCGGTGGACAATCCGGCACAGGGCCGTGATCATGTCTTTGGGGTTCTGCCGCTGCCAGACGTTGCGCCCGATGATGACGCCCTTGGCGCCCGCGTCGACGGCCTGGGCGATCATCTCCAGGAAGGCCTCGTCGCCGCCTTTGTCCAGCGGGCCGCCGGCGATCCAGATCGGGGCCGGAACGCTCTGGACGATCTTGGCGAAACCCTTCGCATCGCCGCTGTAATGCGTCTTGATCACGTCCGCGCCGATCTCCGCGCCGGTTCGCGCGGCCAGCCAAAGGTCGCGGTTGGCCTCCTCCAGCGAACCGGTTTTCTTCGAGTGCCCGAAGTGGTAGCTCAGCCGCGTGGAGGGGATCATCTCGCCCATCAGCGGCATGCCCAGCGACTGGCACTGGACGGCCATGCTGCCGATCTTGGAAAGGTGCTCGTTTTCGTTCTCCACGCCGACGAACCCGTTGACGACGACCATGTCGGCCCCCAGGGCCAGCGCGGCCTGCGGCGTGCTGATGAGGTCGCACCGCTCGATATGCTGGCCGAGGCGCGTGTGCGTGCCGTCGATGCGGAGGATGACGGCCAGGTGCCCGGCCACGTCGGCGACGTGGGGCAACATGCCCGGCGTGACCAGGATGCCGTCGGCCTCGGTGTCGGCGACGGTTTTGACCAGGCCGCGCAGGTCGGCCAGCGCTTCCGGCGGTTCGGCAAACAGGCCGTGATCCATCGGAATGATGACCGCGCCGCCGCGACGAGTGAATCGACCCAGACGAAGAGTTTTACCGGTGTCCATAATGTCCTTTCCAAAAAATGGAGCATACTTCCGACGTAGTGATCTGCCTCATAATTGATCGGGTTTAAGAGCCTGGGCAAAGCACCAAATCGCAAGCACCAAATCACAAACAAACGGCAAACTACAATACCG
>CAZYDC010000215.1:0-8280 GCA_964646065.1 uncultured Planctomycetaceae bacterium
AACTTGGGCATGACCTCGCCAAACAGAATCAGCACGACCAGCGGGCCCACCGAGGCCGCCGCCAACTGCCACCCCGGCGCGCCGCGCCGCCCAAGGTCCAGCGTCACCACCGCGCCCAAAGCGGCGAACGCGACGCTGATCAGCAGGTTCGCCAACAGCAGCGTATTGAGCACGCGGCGAGGGTAACGCATCAACGCGGGCACCAGCCGGTCGGTGCGGTCGGCGGAGTGACGCATCTGGTAAAGCTGCCCGCGCGAAAGGTTGAACAGCGCCGTCTCAGTGCCGGCCACCAACGCCGCCGCCAACAGCAGCAGCGCCATCGCCAACAGGTCCAATGGAATGTTCGTATGACCGGGCATGTCAGGGGATTATAACGTGTGCGCCGTCTTGTGGCACCCCCAAGTCCGCTTGGGGGTGTCTGGGGTTTACGCGTGGTCCAAGACACCCCCAAGCGGACTTGGGGGTGCCACAAAGACTTGGGGGCGCCACTTCACATCCAGTGCCTGGGGGAAAGCATAAAGTTGTCATGTCCCGGGATGATTACGTCGGCGAGTTCCAGCAGGTCCTTGAGCGAGTCCAGGGCGGCGTTGCAATCGAAGCAGCCTTCCCAGACCTGCGCCCGTGCGACGTGCTCGGTCGTCAAGGCCGCGTCGCCCGCGATAATCACCGTCGAGGTCGAGGGCGTCAGCAGCAGCCCCGCAGAACCCGGCGAGGGGCCGAATAGCGGGTACAGGCTCACCTGCTCGCCGAATTTGTCCGGCGCGGGCTTAAAGCGGTTGACCAGCCGCAGGTCGGCATCGACCAGGGCCTTGTCGTCCTGGGCAAGCCGCTCCATGTTGCCCTGCAACCCTTCGAGGTGTTCGCGATACGCCTCCAACTCGCCCGGCCCGGTCCACCAGTTGGCCGCCGGCAACGCCTCGATGCTCCGCCGATGCACCGGCCGCAATGTCGTGCAGAACACGTCCGTGATCGTGTCCAGCCCCTTGCCGGTCCGCTCGAAAAACCTCGCCGCGAGCGCCGGCCCCGGCAGCGAAGGATCCACCAGGATCCGCCGCTTGCCCTCGACCACCAGCGTGGTGGTCGCGTGGCTGGTCCGCACGGGCTGACCCTCGCCCCAAAGACGGTTCATCGACAACGTTCCGATACTGATAATTGTGTATTCGACAGTCATAGCACCATTGTAGGGAAGGTGAGCCAATAGCCAATAGCGATTAGCGAACGGGGTCAGAAAAGTCGGTGCGGCGGCGGCAAAGGCGCGATGGGGGGAGGCGGGTCTTCGTGGCACCCCCAAGTCCGCTTGGGGGTGTCTTCGCGGAGGACGGTATTCTTTGGGCTGTCTTCCCCGGTAACCCCAGCGTTGGAACGCCAGCGGTAACACCCACTGCGCCGACAAGCAAGCTGGCGTCGATATCCAGCTTGCTTGTCGGCGCAGTGGGGCACCCGCAAGAACATTCCGGACAAAACGGGTGCCACCCTCAAGCGACGCCGTTGCTGTTGTCGCTTGAGGGTGTCCCCGAAGGCGCAGACACCTTCAAACGAGAACAGCAATGACCCCGTTTGAGGGTGGCACCCGTTCTAGGGTTCTTGGAGTGAACCCGCATGACAACCGAGATGGATTCCCGAAATCTTTTGTGTTACTCTAAGCGCATGTACATTCGGCTAACCCATCGAATCTACAACCCTTCTATAACCAGCCCGAAGTCGCTCGTTTTTCCTGTTGGAAAAACAACTGTGACCATACGCGCGATGGAGCCGGGTGATGTCATTGGCGACTCCACTGATGAATGGCTTGCCATTGCTGAAGTCGAACGTGAGCCCAAAGATGAGAAGCTATTGCAGCAAATGAAAAGGCACGAGGAGTGCATGGTTGCCCACAAAACCATTACGGTTGGTGAGGCTCCCGATCTCATAGCCTTTGGCGACCAGGTATGGCGAGAATTGGACGATTCGATTCTTTCCGTCTTGCAGACACTCCGCTGGCGTCTGAATACCAATGGCGGACATAACCCAATCAGCAGCACATTGGGCCTCTCTCGGTCAACTGACCGTATGGTATGGGTGCCCGTTCCGGGCACTGTAACCATGTTGGTGGGTGATTATAGCTCGCCCGACGTTTCGCCCGCAATGCAGTACGAAATTGCTGCAATGATATCGTCGGGCGATAGAGAGCCGCTTGCACAAAACCTATTCAGAGAAGCATGGCATCTTGAAGACAGGAATCCCAGGAGCTCGCTCTTATTGGGGGTAGCCGCTTTAGAGGTGGCGACGAAGAGCATGATCGTCAGTCTATTGCCACAGACAGAATGGCTCGTGGAAAACATGCCCTCACCCTCCGTCGAGACAATGCTCCGGGAATACTTACCGAAACTCCCAGTTAAGAATGCGCAAAGCATGCGTATCCATGGCCTGCCCAAGGTCACCATGGAGCTAATACGCAAATCCATTCAGATGCGAAATCGGCTTGCCCATGCCCGCCCGCCGAAAATCGAGGTTGAAACGCTTCGCGATATCTTGGAAATGGTTTCGGATTTGATATGGCTTTTCGACTTCTATTGCGGTCATCGTTGGGCAGCCGACTACATAAAGTCGCAGACCATCAGACAAATGACGAAATGATTGCGTCACCCCGTTCCCATCGTTTGGGTCAGTGGATCTCGGGCGTATCTCTTCGTACCCCGGCGGGGGTTCGATAATCTCTGGAGCGGCGGTTGACGAGGGATTATGCAACCACTCCGTGGTAGGAATGATTGGGGCCGTTACCACGGGTAGCTCGCGGACTCGCAACCCGTGGCTGATTTTATTGAACGGCGAAGAAACGGGCAAGACATGGAACCCCGGGTCTTGCCTTGCGCCAACAGCCACCCTCAAGCGACAACAGCAACGGCGTCGCTTGAGAGTGGCACCCGATCTCCGTCCACCCGAAGAGTCCGGCCGGAAGGACTTTGACGCTGCCTGTCGGGAATGGCAGCGATTCAAAAATCCGTGGGGGAAAAATTCCGGGAAGAATGAAATATTTTTTCTGCTCACGGCACACCAACGAGTTGGGCCGGCGCTACATTTTGGCCGCCCGGTTTTCCTCGTTTTTCGGGTCAAAAAACACCCCTGAAGACCCCTGTTTTGGGTCATTTTCGGCCAGTGCGCCCTTCTATAGAGGGCGCGTGTTTTTGCGCGCGCCCTCCGAGGGTGGCGGCCGCGCATGGCCGCCACACGGAACGCGGGGCTTTGTCGGGACCGAAACGTCGGACGAAGGACTTTGACATGTGAGTATGAAAGGAGCAAAGCGAATGACGAATGTCTAATGACTACAGCGCGACATCGTAGCTCGCCGCGGCGAGAGTCGCATGGGCGTCTCGCCTATGGTTTCCGTTTCTTTTGTTTCTTCTCTGACCAATAAGCGGAACAGCAAAAGCAAAACCACGGGCAAGATGCCCGTGGGACTCATGGGCGAGACGCCCATGCTACGCTAGAAGCCCATGTCGCGCGCAGTGCTGATGATGAATGACGAGTACTGAAAGAGTCTGGTAAACCCACCGCGCCGGAACCCTGCGCGGCGGCTGACCCCAGCGGATGGAAGGATCACTATGAACATTACGAAAAAACACGCGAAGAGAGAGTCTGGAATTTATAACATGCTTTATATCAGACACTTGTCGCTCGGCTGGCGGGTTCCAGTGGCTTCCCAGCAGGTTCTAATGAGCCGCCTGGGCGTTCTAATGAGCCGCCTGCCCGTTCCAGTGGCTTCCCGGCAGGTCGCAATGCGTTCCGAATCGTCGCTACGGAAGGGTTTCCGCCTCGCGGCCATTGCTTTTGGAGCCACTATGCGATTCAATTCACCTCGAATCAGGAGATTGCCATGACATTGTCCTATCGCATCTCGACGTTGCAGTACCAGGCCGATGACCAGTTCGAGCGGTTGCTGGAGTTGCTGGCGGCCCATCGGCCTGTGGTGGACGAGGTGGCCTTGTTCACGAGCTTCACCCACCACATGTACATTCCGCTGGAGGTGTTCGCCAAGCGGTGCGAGCTGATGGGCCGGCGGCTGGAGCAACTGCGCGGCGCGGGGTTCGCCAGCGTGGGCATCAACATGCTCTGCACGATCGGCCACCTCGACGAGGCGTGGGACATCTGGCCGCCGCTGCCGTTCGACTGCATGGTCGGCCACGACGGCGCCAAGAGCCGGTCGTGCGCGTGCCCGACCTCGACGGAGTTCGTCCAGTACACGCGGGCCGCCTACCGCCTGGTCGCGCAGGCGGGGCCGGATTTCGTGTGGGTGGACGACGACCTGCGAATGCATGGCCACACGATCCAGTGGGGCTGCTTCTGCGAGCGATGCGTGAAACGCTTTGCGGCCAAACACCGCGGCGCGCCGGCCACGCGAAAGGAACTGGTGCGGCGGTTGGACTCGCCCTCGGGCGGGGCGCTGCGCGAGGCGTGGGTGCAAAACAACAATGTGGTGATCGCCAACCTGCTGGCCGACATCCGCAAGACGACTCGCCGCGTGGGTCCGAAAATCGAAACCGGCCTGATGACCTACGGGCCAAGCTGGGGCGGGTACTCCGGCATCGAGTTTGACCACTGGCTCAAGAGCCTGGGCGCCCGCAAGGCGCGGCCCGGCGGCGGGTTCTACGGCGACCACGCGCCGGGCGAAATGATCTACAAGGCGTTCGACACCGCGCGGCAGATCGACCTGTACCGCGGCCAGGCCGACGACGTGCAGTACGAGCTGGAGAACTTCATCTATCACAAGCTCGACAAGGCCGTGCAGACCGTCATGAACGAATGTTGGCTGGCGCTGGCGGCCGGGTGCAACGGAATCGCGTTCAACGCGCTGAACGACATGGTCCGGTCGATGGACGATTACCGCGACCTGATGGCGGGCATCGAGCGGGAGCGGCCGCTGTGGGACCGGTACATCGCGGCGGCCGCGGGGCTGCCGATGGTCGGGCTCTGGCCGGCGTGGGACCGGCGGACGACGGCCAAACGATCCGTCAACGGCGACTGGTTCGCACCCGGCGGCGAGTACGACTTCAATCGCGCGATCGGCCTGGCGGGGCTGGGCCTGCCGCTGACCACCACGCCCCAAGGCGGCTGCGCGACGATCCTGACCGGAAAGCTGGCGGAGATTTTCAGCGACCGGCAACTGAAGGAAATGCTCGCCGGCGGGGCGATGATCGACGGGCCGACGCTGGCGATTCTGCACGCCCGGGACCTGGGCCACCTGGCGGGCGTGAAGCTCGGCACCACCTACGACAACGGCGTGTGGGAGACGCTCGCGCCGCACCCGATCAACGGCCCCTTCGCCGGCGACTGCCGCGACGTGCGGACCTCGTTCGGCGGGGAACTTTCGTACGAGCTGGTTCCGATGGGAAGAGTGGCATCCGCCGAAGGCGGACCCTCGGCTGTGCAAGCGCTCGCCCGCCTGACCGGTTACGACGGGCGCGACATGGGCCTGGGCGCCTGCGCGTTCGAGAACGAACTGGGCGGGCGGGTCATCACGCTGGGTTACGGGCCCTGGGGCCGATGCGCCAACTCCGCCAAGCGCTCGCAGTTAATGGCGATGGCCGACTGGGTCTCGCGAGGCCGCTCGCCCCTGCGGATCGACAAAACCCTCCGCGTCCTGCCGATGGTCCGCATGAGCCCCGACCGCAAGCGTCTGGCCGCCGTGCTGCTGAACGCCCGGCTCGACCCGACCGGCACATTCGACGTGCGCCTCCGCGCTGCCGCCAACAAAGTTTCGCTCATCACCGCCGACGGCCTCAAACCCCTCGCGGTGCGCAAGGAGGCCGATGAACGGATCGTCACGATCAAAAATATCCCGCCCTGGCAAACCGCGGTGCTGGTGGGATCCTGAACAATCAACCCCTGAGCAAGAGGATCATGCTATAATCGTGTTGGACCAATACAGGAGACGTTCACCATGACATTACGACGCATTACGGTAGACCCCACCGTCTGCGGGGGAAAGCCCGTCATTCGCGGTCTGCGTTTCCCTGTATCCCGATTGCTCGGGTTATTGGCCTCCGGTGAGAACACAGAGTCCATACTGAAAGCTTACCCGTACCTGGAAGCGGAGGATATTCAAGAGGCCTTGAGCTACGCGGCGCTTCTGGCCGACGAGGAAGTCGTCGAATTCGCCTGATGGCAGGGCCTTCAAGAGTCCGATGAGGGTGCCATGCTTCTGTCTGCAGAAGCATGTTCTCACGACCGTCCAAAAGCGAAGACATGCTTTTGAAGACAAAAGCATGGCACCGTCTGCGTGACTTTTTGGAAACGTGCTGGCGGCCTTATGATGCCCATTTCGGCGTGAGTTTTTTTCCCGAATGGGCGCACTCGCGGAGATACAGGTTGATGAGATTTTGGTAGGGGACGCCGGTTTCTTTGGCCATCGCCTTGAAGTACTCGATCACGTCGATTCCAAGGCGTATCGTGACTTGCTTGCGGAAGTGCTTGGCGTAAGGGTTGCGAACCGAATCGGTGAAGTCATATTCTTTTCTATAGGTAGCCACCCTTATTTCTTAACGACCGGCAGTCCTGCCAGGATGCGATTGACGGCCGAGAGGTAGGCCTTGGCGGACGCTTCGACGATGTCGGTTGAGAGGCCGCGCGTGCGGAACTTTCTGCCGTCGTGCAGGACCTCGATGCCGACCTCGACCTGGGCGTCGTGCCCGCTGGTCAGCGATCGGCTGAAGTAATCCGTCAGCGACAGTTCCAGGCCGGTGATCCGCCCGATGGCGACGTAGATGGCGTCGACCGGTCCGTCGCCGGTGGCGGCGTCGGTGTGGACCTTGCCCTCGCGAGACAGTATCACCGTCGCGGTCGGAATGGCGCTGGAGCCCGCGGTGGTCTGCAAGCCTTCGAGCGACCAGACCTGCACGGCCCCGGCGATCCGTTGTTCGAGAAGGGCCTCGATGTCCGCGTCGAAGATCAGTTTTTTCTTGTCGGCCAGGACCTTGAAATCCTCAAAGGCCGCCGTGACCTGTTCGTCCGAAAGGTGGTAGCCCATGGCCTCGACCCGCGCCTTGAGGGCGTGGCGGCCGGAATGTTTGCCCAGCACCATCCGGCTGGCCGGGACGCCGATGTCCTCGGGCTTCATGATCTCGTAGGTCTCGCGGTTGCTCATGACGCCGTGCTGGTGAATGCCCGCCTCGTGGGCGAAGGCGTTTTCGCCGACGACGGCCTTGTTCCGCTGCACGTGCATTCCGGTGATCGTCGAGACCAGGCGGCTGACCGGGTAAATTCGTTGCGTGTCGACGCCGACGTTGATGTTGAAATAATCGCGGCGGGTCTTGAGCGCCATGATGACTTCTTCCATGGCGGCGTTGCCGGCGCGTTCGCCGATTCCGTTGATCGCGCACTCGACCTGCCCGGCGCCGGCCTTGATGGCCGCCAGCGAGTTGGCGACCGCCAGTCCCAGGTCGTTGTGGCAGTGGGCGCTGACGACGGCCTGCTGGATGTTGGGCACGTGGGCGTACAGGTAGGTGATCAGGTCGGCGTACTGGGCGGGGATGGCGTAACCGACGGTGTCGGCGACGTTGATCGTGGTGACTCCGGCCTCGATGACGGCCTGGACGAATTCGGCCAGGAAGGTCCACTCGGTGCGTACGGCGTCCTCGGGGGTGAACTCGACGTCGGGCGTAAAGGTCTTGGCGCGACGGACTCCATCGACGCTGATGCGGATGATTTCTTCCTTGGACTTCTTGAGCTTGTAGGTGCGGTGAATTTCGCTGGTGGCGCAGAAGATGTGGATCCGTCGCCTGGCGGCCTGCGCCAGCGCCCCGCCGGCCAGGTCGATGTCCTTGTCCACCGCGCGCGCGAACGCGGCGATGATCGGGCCTTTGACCTCGGCGGCGATCGCGGCGACCGCGTCGAAATCGCCGGGGCTGGTGACGGGGAAGCCCGCTTCGATGATGTCCACCCGCAGGTCGCGTAGAGCGCGGGCGACCTCGAGCTTTTCCGACAGGTTCATGCTGCATCCGGGCGACTGTTCGCCGTCCCGCAGCGTAGTGTCAAACACCAGGATGTTTCGCGGTTCGGACATTGAAAGGCTCCGTGGCATGGGTCGCTTACGCGATCCGCTTTACTTGGCGGCTTCCTTCTTCTTCGCTTCCAGGAAGCCTTCGAGTTTGCGGGCGCGGACCGGGTGCTGGAGCTTGCGGATGGCCTTGGCCTCCACCTGCCGCACGCGCTCGCGGGTGACTTTGAAAATGCGCCCGACCTCTTCGAGCGTGTAGGTGTACCCGTCGCCGATGCCGTAACGCAGCTTGATGATCTCGCGCTCGC
>CAZYDC010000216.1:0-8277 GCA_964646065.1 uncultured Planctomycetaceae bacterium
GTGGTCGAAGAAGGTGATCCCCGCCTCGACGGCCGCGTCCAGCGACGCGCAGGCCGCCTTGGCGACATCCTCGTCCAGCGACGATTCCTGCCAGCCGCCGCCGATCCTCATGCAACCGTACGCCAGACGTGAAACTTCCAAATCGCTCGTGCCGAGTTTGACCTTACGCATGTGTGTCCTTGTGCTTTGTCTTTGTTGTTTCTTCGCCCCGTAGGGGCGGAAGATTTGTAGCCCACCGCGTAAGCGGTGGGTGTCCTGGCGAGTGAGCCATCTAGCCCCGGCAGGGGCGACACGGCCTTCACACCCATAGATACCTCTCCTCGTGGAATTTCGTGCCGCTGCCGCAGCCGTGTCGCCCCTACCGGGGCTTGTTGATCCATGCGCCTAGAACCCACCGCTTACGCGGTGGGCTACAAATCTACCGCCCCATACGGGGCGAGGAAAGAACAATACAGTCAGCAGAAATCAACAACTCAGAAGCCCACCTTTTCGTCCTCCAGCTTCTGGCTCGTTGTGCTCGGCGTTTAACGATCATTCGCCGCCAGGGGGAACGTTGACGTTGATCTTACTGTCATCACTGACTCTAACGTTGATTCCAGGATCCTCGGAACTTGTCTCCGGCGAAACCTGCCGCGACTGGTACCATATCCAGTACGCCAAGGCGCGTCGAGGAGAATGCTTCCAGGAATTCGCCAATTTTAGAATTGCATCCCTGGGCGCGTGCTGCTGCATTTGCAGCATGGCCGCCTCCGCCAGCGCGTCGGGGGCGAACCCGGCCAGCTTGACCAGGTCCGCCAGGTAGGCCGCGTCGTCCGTCGCGTGGGCTTCGGCGCCGGCGGGCAGCACTCCGGCCCGCACGCCCGCCGCGAGCAACCAGAGGCGAGGCGACGACGACGCCTGAGTCGCCGGGGATGTTGCGCGGTGGCCATCCCTGGCCGCCGCGTCCGGAGGTGGCGGCCAGGGATGGCCGCCACCCACAACGTGGGGCGAGGACGAATCGCCGCGGAGCTTCTGCCGCCAGGCCGCTTGCAGGGCCTTCCAGCCGCTCTTGTCGAAAACCCTGGGCGGAATGACCGCCTGCCCCGTCAACCGCGTCAGCCGCCTGGCCGCCCTCATGCGCTGCCACCAGTCGGCGTGGGTCAGTTCCTCCACCGCCTGCTCCGCCGCCTGCCGCCACCATTGCTCGGGGCCCTTACCCTTGTTGGCCAACCACCAGGCCGACCACTTGGCTTTGAGATCCTGAAGATCCTTCGACTGGTCCGCGAACTGGACGAAGAAATACGGTTCCAGCCCCTGCTCCGCCACGCACAGGCGGCTGAAGAGGTCCGTGTGCGCCGCATTGAAAGAGTTCGCCGGATCAAGGGCAGCGTTGGGGGCGGTCGCGAGCGGTTGAATCGGCAAACCGTTGCCCGCCCCAAGAGGCGCGGCCAACCATCCGTCGTCGGCGATGTACAGGCCCGACAAATCCAACGCGGGCGGGGAAGCGGTCGTGGTGGGTTGAGAAGTTCCCGCACTTCCACTGGTGCTTGTTTTATCGACTGATGTCTGACTAACCCCGCTTTCCCCCTTTGAAGGTTCTACTGCGCCGACAGGCAAGCCGACGTTAGCATCAGCTTGCTTGTCGGCGTCGTTGTGGGCACCACCAGATGTTTTGAGGTTCGCGGACGCCGCCGTCAACCGCCCGACGGGGAATCGCCGGGCGTCCTTGGTCAGCAGGTCCGGTGCCGCCAGGTTCAGCGCCGACTCCCAGGGCACCAGCACCGCGCGAACGGACGCGTTCGATGCCGCCGGCGACCCTTCGTACGGAGACCAGCCTTCGCCGCGCTGCCGGGCGTCGGCGTCAATGAACCTCAGCCGCAACTGCCGGATCGCTCGCAGCGAGATCGCCCGCTCGATGTCCGCCAGGCCCGCGTCGCTGCCGATCGTCCGCAGCACGCACGCCAGACGCACGCGAAGGTCGAAATCCTTCTGCTCCTTCCACGCGGCGGCGATGGTTTGGGCGGCTTGCGAATCCCGCAAGGCGACCAGCGCCCAGGCGGCCTCGATGCACTCCGGACCCGGCGCGGAAAGCGACTTGGCGATCCGGCCGTACAGCGAATCGACCTGCCAATAGGCCGCCAGCCTCATGCCCGCGATGCGAACGTGGGCCGACGAATCGTCCAGCAGCGGCCGGACGTTTTTCGCGATGGCCTCGTCGTCCAGATAAATGCGCGCCTGGAACAATTCGCCGCTGCCGGCCGGGGTGGTGTAGTGCTCTTCCGCCTCGCCGGCCAGGAACTGGTCGTGGCGGGTCGGTGTTTCCGGGCTGTCGGGGGAACTCCAGCGGGCAAATCGCCCGCCTCCATAATACCGGCCTCGCTGGATCGATCTGACCGGGTCGCCGGAATTTTGCGGAGCCTGCGATTCGCTTCGGGCCGCCGCCTTCCTTACGGCATTGATTTCGACAACCGTGGTCTCATTCGCAAAATTCATGTTCGACGCGATCGTCGCCCGGCTGGGATGCCGCGAATCCTCCAGACCCCACGGTGGAAGGAGCGCGAGTTTCGCGATCTCCTCGTTGGGCAACAACCCCACACTTGGGGACTGTGAAATGTATTCCACAGATAGCGATTTCGGAACGGGCGGCGGATTGGATGGCAAGCTCGTCGCGGGAGGCGTGTCGGCTGATTGGGAAGCTTTCAGGGCAGACAGGATCGGCGGGGCCTCCTCGCGGCGAGAATCGTCGATCACAGAGAACTTATCGGGCCAGCCTTCCTGTCCGGCGAAGAAAATCGTCAGGTCCGCCGGAGTCAGCGGGGCGTTTCCGTTGTTGAAATTGCGAAGGTCCTCCGGCTTGGCCGCCTGAAGCAGTTTGATCGCCTCCAGCGGGGCAGCGTTCGCCAGCGCGCGAATCAGGCCGTTGCGGATCCCCTGCAACTGGTACTTTTCCGGGTCAATGGCGTTGATGGCGGCGACCAGGGTTTTGGCGTCCTCGGGTTTGGCGCATAGCCCCAGCGCCCGCACGGCCAGCGACTGGCGGAACGTGCCGGAACTTTTCTTGGAAACGATGACGCGCAGCAGCGCCTCCCTGCCGGCGGGCAGGTTCCACTGCACAGCCGCGACGGCGGCGGCCAGGACGCCGGGCGTTTTATCCGACGAGATGAGATTGACGATTCCCTGGTCCGGCTCGGGCGCGGCCCATCGCAGCGCGACCTTCAGTTCCGTAATGCCGCTGGTGGGGTCATAGCTCTGCCCGTCGCTCTCGTTCTTCAGGCCCAGAGCGCCCATCAATCCGCCGTGGTGGTCCATCGAAGCGGTGGCGTTGATGTACCGGAGCAGGTCGCCTTGGCCGGGCTTGTCGATCCAACCTATGGTCGCCAGGTCGCGGAACAACGTTCCGTCGCCCGCGCGGGCCTGAGCGACGACTTTTTCGGTCAGAGCCCTGCCCCCGGGCAGGCGATCCCACGCACTTCGAGGCTCCCACGCGCTTGGAGGCTCGTTAAAGCCAACCGCCAACGGCCTCTGGGTCTCGCCCGAGGCCGCTATCGCCCGAAGAAGGAGATCGCCCTCCACACGCCCCGCCAATTGCTCCCCCACCACCTTGTAACTCGCGTCGTACGACTGGATGGCCGAGACCACCGCAAGTTCCAAGGCCGTCTTGCCGGTTTCCGCGTCCGCCAGGGCGGAGGCGACTTTCTCCCGCAAGGCTGGGGTCACGTTCTTGCCCATCGCGACGGCCAATCGCAGCTTGGCCGTACTCGATGGAATCCACGCCGGCTCGACCGCGACGAATTCCTTGGGCCATCGCTGGGCCAACGCCTCGGAGGCCAGGTACGCCCCGGCAGGGTCGTCCTTGGATTGCAGGGCCTCCAGCAGGATCTCGCGATGCGCGGGCGTCGAGGGCGATTGCGGATTGCCCAGCAGGAACAGGGCCAAACCCCTTCGCGCCGCCGCGGCAACCTGCGGACGCTTGTCCTTCAAATACGGTTCCACCGCGGCCGGTGCGTCGCGCCAGTCGCCGGCGGCGTCGAGGATCGTCACCAGCGCGCGGTCCGGCAGCTTGTCCAGCGCCGGACGCACGTCCTCGCGGCTGGTCAGCGCGCCTACCAGCGCCGCCACGCTTTGCCGAGCGCCCATCCTGGCCGGCGCGAGCTTCAGCAGGATATCCAGGTCCTTCGCGGACAACTGCCCGGCTGTGCGCTCGATGACGCCCTGCTGCAAGGTGGAATTCAGCTCCGCCAGGGCGGGCAGGAATTGCTCGCGGATGGACTCGCCCGGCAGCCACGCGGCGACGCTCTCCCACGCGGGCCCGCCGGACTTCTTCGCGGCCGCCAGCAGCATCGTCGTCATTTCCCTGGAGGGTTTCACGCCCGCCTGCGTGATGGCCGAGATCGCGGAATCCTGCTTCTCGTCGCCGCTTTCGAGCATCTTGCGCAGCAGCGGCATCCCCTCGGCGGGATCGTTCTGGGCCAGGCCGACGACAATCTCCGCCGTGTTGCCCTCGTTCACGATCGACGGATCCTTGAGCATTTGCCGGATCAGCGGCTTGGCCGAGGGGTCCGGAAGCGTGACCAGGATCTTGAGCAGGCTGACCTTTTCATACGGTTCCTTCTGTCGCTTGATGTCCCAGGCAAGGAACTTCACGGGCCCCGGCCCCGGTGCGCCCCGGAGCGAATTGGCGAACCGTTCGATTTCGTACGACTGCGCCCGCTGGAGTTTGTCCATGACGACGGCCAGGGCCTTGTCGTCGCCCGAGAGCATCAGCGCCCGGAAAAGATTGGGGTCGTTCTCGTACGTGACGTCCTTGGCCAGAACGATCAGGCGGGGCGTGAACTTAGCGTCCCTGGAATTGCCCATGATCTCGATGGCGCGGTGGAGCATCTCGGGATTGCCCGCGTCGGCGGACACGTCGTAACGGTCCAGGAACGGTTTGGGGTTTTCCGTGATGCCGGCCATCGCGATCAACCGGAGTGCGGCGTCGTTCTGGGCCAGGCCCGCCCGCAAGGCGCCGGCGACCGGTTCCGATGCGTCCGCGCCGGATCGGTAGAGGATCGCCGCCGCCAGCAGCCTGACGGCCGGCTCCTTGCGATTCAGCGCGGACCTGAGCTCGTCCACCACTTCCGGCGCGAGTTTTCCGCGAGGCTTGAGCGTGTCGGGATCTTCATAATCGGGCGAACCCTCAGGCCGGCGCCGATCCGACTTGGGAGGCGCCGCTTGTTGCATGGTGTCGCCGAAGTAGTCGCCGGCCACCAGGCCCATGGCCATCGCCGCGACCTCCGGCTGCGCGTGCCGCAGGCCCAGCATCAGCGTTTTGTTGAAGTCCTTTTCGTTGTAGCAGTATTCGGCCCAGAGCACCCACCCCGCCAGCGGGCCCTGCGTGGAGGCCATGCCCCGCGCGACCAGGTCCGCGGGCAGGCGGACTTCCGTGACGTGCTCCCTGACCATCTCCCAGGCCGCCCACGCCGCCTTCCACTGGTCGGGGTCCTTGTTCTCCAACAGGCCCACAACCAGCGGGACAAACTGGGTCGCGTCGTTCCGCCGATTCATCATCGCGATGATCTGCGGCCAATAACCTCGCATGGATTTGTCGGCGATCGCCTCCCGCAGGAACTGGTCCACCCGCCGGTCCTTGTAGTAATTCATCATCAGGCCTAGAAGCTCCGCGCGGCGCGGGAGCTGACCCTTGGCCTTATCGTATCGCGAGACGAGTTCCGCCATGCCGGGGGCGTACTCCATCTCGCCCATCGCGGTGAAGGCGGCGTCTTCGCTGAGCTTGCCCTGGCGGACCAGTTGCATCAGCCTGGGGGCGGCGCGGGCGTACTTCCATCCGCCGATCAGCCGGGCGGCGATCGCGCGAACGTACGCGTCCTCATCCTCCAGCATCGCGGCGACCCGCGGGGCCACGCCGCCGCCACGCTCGGACCGCTCGACCTTGCCCAACGCCTCCAGAGCCGCGGCGCGAATCCGCCATTGCGGATCGTTCAGCAGCGGCGCCAGAAAACCGGCGGCCGACGCGTCGCCCGAGAACCCCATGGCCTTGATGGCCGTGGCGCGGACCTCCATCGACTCGTCGCCCAGCAGTTCGCTCATCCTCTGGATGCTGACCGAATGGGTCTTGGTCATCGCCGAGATCGCCAGCAGGCGAATGTTGCGGTTCTCGTCGGCCAGGGCGATCTCCATGAGCTTGCGGGAATCCTGGCGGACCCGCTCCCGCGCCGCCTCCGGCACTTTGTCGCCCTCGTAGACCGCGACCAGGCCTTCCAGCGCCTGCTGGCGGATGTACAACTGCGAGTCCGCCAGGCACTCGCCCAGGAACCCCAGCACGTTCTGGTCCGCCCCCGCGATGACCTTATCGACCAGCGCCGCCCGGGCCGGATTGTCCGAACCGCTCATCACGTCCACCAGCGCCGGCTGGGCCTTGAGCAGCGGTTCCGGGCAGGCGAGCCGCCATCGCAACCGCCCGGCGATCCGCGAGGCTCGCTGGCGCAGCTCGAAGTTTTCCGAAATCTCCGCCAGCTTCAAGGGCAGCATGGCCGTCGGGCCGATCTGCGCCAGCGAATTCTCGATGCCGTCCAACTCAGCCGGTTTGGCGTCGGCCAACCGCTTGACCAACGCGTCGGCCTCGTCCCGCTTTTTCTGCCGCTCCAGAAGTTCCTTGACGGAAGCGGACTTGGCTGCCGGGGCCGGGGCGGGCGCCAACGCCGCCGCCAGGTCCGGATACGAACGCAGCAAATCGGTTTGCAGGTTCGGGTTTCTGCGGGCCAATTCCACAAGCTTGCGCAATCTGTTCTCGGTCAAGTTCATCTTGGCGGCGATGCCTTTGAAATCCGGTTCCGCCGGAGCGCTGGCGGAAGTGCTCGTGGCGGCGCCGGTCGCCGGCTGGGAAAGCGGCTCCTCGGCCTTTTTCGCCGAGGGCACGATCCGAATGTCGGCCTCTCCGGAATAGCCGGTAGTGATGATGCCCCCCGCCAGCAGCAAGGCCAACAGCGGCAGTATTCTTTTGGCGGTCATGGCACACCCTGTTTCTTTTTGCTTTGGGTCTTCTGACGGGCGATCCATTTCCGGCAGTCATCGAGTTGGACCGTTCGTTTGGCGGCGGGGGCGAAGGCGTCGAAGGGGATTTGCTCGCCGCAGCAGAATGTCAGCACGTCCGCGGCGGCGGCCCGGACGGCGAGCTTGTCGTCCGCCAGGTAGGTCCCGACGCCGTCCCATTGTTCCTGCCCGGCTGCGCGAATCCCCGCCAGGATCCCCGCCCTGCCGGCCCGGTCCGGGCGGGCCAGCGCCTCGATCGCCTCCTTCAACGCGTCGCGACGATCCGCCGGTTGCGTGGCGGCGGCCAGAGAAGCCTTCATCCTTTCCACGATTCCCGCCGAGGTCCCGCCTGACGGTTCCTTGGCCTTGACCAACGACTCGGTCAGGAACTGCATCAACTGCGCCGCCGTCTGGTAGCCCATCTTCATCGCGATCAGGTCGCCCTGGCTGGAAACGACCGCGACGGCGGGGACACCCTGAACGTCAAATGTCGCCGCCACGTCCGGCTCGGCCTCGACGTCTACCTTGGCCCAAACCACCTGATTGTTCAAGGCCGCCAATTTCGAATCGGTCAGCGAGGTCGCCGCCATCCGCCGGCACCACGGACAGGTGGGCGAACTGAAGACGATGACGGCCACCTTCTTGTCCGCCTCCGCCAGTCGCATCCCGGCCTGGATATTCTTCTCGAAGACCGCGCCGCCTTCGGCCCGCGCCTGGCGCGGCGCAGTCGTCAGCGCGATCAGCAGGGTAAATACCGTAACCCAGAAGATAGGGGTAAGATCAGACGTGCCCTTTTCACTTTGGTTGCTTCTGCGCCCCGAAGAAACAGATGCTAAGTACGCCGCCCCAGAAGAAAGGGGGTGGGAAAGACATTCTCTCTTTGTCGTTGCTTTTTCTTCGCCCCGCAGGGGCGGTAGATTTGTAGCCCACCGCGTAAGCGGTGGGGACCCTGACGAACGAATAGGCCAGCCCCGCAGCGGGGCGACACTACGCGCGGGGGGCCTTCTTTCGCCCCTACCGGGGCTTGACCGCTCGCCGCCGTTGTACCCACCGCTGACGCGGTGGGCTACAAATCTACCGCCCCATCCGGGGCGAAAAAACAGCAACAGCCCGGAAGAAAATCTTTTCCGCGCCTGACTCCTGGGGCGGTGTACTAAGCCGCACGCGGAAAAGCAAATCAAGACCGTCCTTCTCCATCCGCCATTTCTTGGCCGCTTCACCCGTGGTTGGACATTGCGGATTTTTCTGTATTCGTCATTCGTCATT
>CAZYDC010000217.1:0-8272 GCA_964646065.1 uncultured Planctomycetaceae bacterium
TCCCGGTCACGCAGGATCAATGGTCGCGCGTCATGGGGAACGATCCGAGCTACTTCGCGGGCAACCCCAAGCGGCCGGTCGAGACCGTCTCGTGGGACGACATTCGCGGCGGCGATTGGCCGGCGGGCAACGCGGACGCCAAGTCGTTCATCGGCAGGTTCCGCAAGGGTTCGTCGCAATCGTTCGACCTGCCAACCGAGGCGCAGTGGGAATACGCCTGCCGCGCCGGAACGACCCGTGCCCTGAACGATCCGGCCGCGAACAAAGGTGAAGGGGCCGACTGCTCCGACGCCAACCTCGCGGCCATCGCGTGGTTCGAGAACAACTCTGAACATCACACGCACGATGTCGGCCTGAAGGCGCCCAACGCCTGGGGACTGTACGACATGTGCGGAAACGTCAGCCAGTGGTGCCTGGACTGGCTGTGCGACTACCCCGCCGACGCGACCGACCCCGTCGGGCCGGGGCTGGATAAACGCGCCGGCGGACGCATTCTTCGCGGTGGATACTGGTCCATGTACGCCCCGGGCTGCCGCTCCGCCGCCCGCAACTACGATACTGCCCCGCCCAACGGCCCCGAATCGCATCGCTACAACGTCGCCGGGTTCCGCCTGGTGCTGCCGGAGTGAGCGTAGGGTGTGCGAGTCGTCTTCGACTTGCACACGGAGTCTTCGCAGTGAAATGTTTCAGCCGATGACCTCTTTCCGCGTTCCCAGATTCCGTGTGCAACCCGCGGACGGGTCGCACACCCTACCGCTCCATCGCCTTTTCTCTGGCATCAGAGGGTAAACCGCCTACAATGCCCTGCGAAAGCATTTTGCCAAACACTTGGAAAAAAACCAATGGCGGAACAATTTTACACAAAGCAACTGGCCAACGGCCTGACGCTCCTGGGCCAGCGGATGGAAGGTGTGTCGTCGCTCTCGATGAGCCTGCTGATTCGCGCAGGGGCCGCGCATGACCCGCCCGAGGGCGAGGGCATCGCCTCGGTCGCCAGCGAGTGGATGCTTCGCGGCGCGGGTCCGTGGGACACGCGGCAACTCAACAACCTGCTGGACTCGCTGGGCTGCCAGCACGACGAGAACGTGCATAGCGAGCACCTGCATTTGTCCTCCGCGCAACTGGGCAGGAACTTCGAGCAGATCCTGGCCATTTACCGGCAGATCGTTCTGGCCCCGCGGCTGGAGGACGCCACCTTCGAGCCCTGCCGGCAACTGACGATGCAGGACCTGGCCTCGCTCGAAGACGAGCCCGCCCGCAAGTGCAACGTTTTGCTGGCGGAAAAATTTTACCCCTATCCGCTGGGGCGATGCACGCACGGGCACCAGGAGTCGCTGGCGATCATGCGGCCTAAGGAGGCCCGCGAGCACCTGCTTTCGCACCTCACGCCGCACGGGGCCATTTTGGCCATCGCGGGCGACATCGACTGGGACAAATTCGTGGCCCTGGCCGGCGAGCTTTTCGGCCAGTGGAACGCCCCGCCGCCGCCGGAAGTCCGCACGATGAAGATGCCGACCGGACAGACGCACTTCCGTAAGGAAACGGCCCAGGCGCACATCGGCATCGCGCACCCCAGCGTTCCGCTGGGCCACAAAATGTACTACGCGGCCCGCCTGGCCGAGACGGTGCTGTCGGGCGGAATGGGCAGCCGGCTGTTCACCGAGGTCCGCGAGAAGCGCGGGCTGGTCTACAGCGTCGGCTGCCGCTATCACAGCCTCAAGGAGCACGCCGGGTTCTTCACCTACGCGGGCACACGGCCCGAGGTGGCGCAGCAGACGCTGGACGTGACGCTGGGCGAACTGCGCCGAATGGGCGAAGGCGTGACCGAGGACGAAATGGCCCGCGCGCGGACACAGCTCAAGAGCTCGCTGGTGATGCAGGGCGAATCGACCCCCGCCCGCGCCCACACGCTGGCCAGCGACTGGTACCTGCTGGGGCGGCTGCGGACCCTGCGCGAGATCAGCGACTCGATCGACGGCGTGACGGCGAGCGACGTCGCGGAATACATGAAGGCCTTCCCGCCCTCGCCGCTGACCGTGCTGGTCATCGGGCCCGAGGCGCTCAAACTGTAACAGGAGCGGGATTCGGGTTCCGGGTTTCGGGATTCGGAAAGAGACGGCAAAGAGCCTCTTGGCTGTTTCTTCCCGAATCCCGAAACCCGAATCCCGAAACCCGAATTTGGTGAAACATGGAATTCAAGCAAACGCAACTGGACAACGGGCTGAAGATCGTCGCCGAGGTGAATCCGGCGGCCGCGTCGATGGCAGCGGGCTTTTTCGTTCGCACGGGTTCGCGCGACGAAACGGCCGGCATTTCCGGCGTCAGCCATTTTCTCGAACACATGATGTTCAAAGGCAGCGCCCGCCGCACCGCGGCCGACGTGAACCGCGAGTTTGACGAGATGGGGGCGCATTACAACGCGTTCACCTCCGAGGAGAACACGGTGTACTACGGCGCGGTGTTGCCGGAATTCCAGGACCGGTTGCTGGACCTGCTGGGCGACATGCTCCGCCCGGCCTTGCGCGGCGAGGATTTCGACGTCGAGAAGAACGTGATCCTCGAGGAGATCGCCGTCTACGACGACCAGCCGCGGTTCCGCATTTACGAAAACCTGATGGGCCACCACTTCCACGGCCACCCGCTGGGCAACAGCATCCTGGGCACGAAGCAGTCGATTTCCGCGCTGCTTCGCGACCAGATGCAAGGCTACTTCGATCGCCGCTACAGCCCCGACAACATGACCTTCGTCGCGGTCGGGAACATCGACCACGACCGCCTGGTCAGCCGCCTGGCGGCGATGTGCTCGCACTGGAAACCCAGCGGTGCCGCCCGCGAAACCCCGCCCGCCGCCGGCCGCTCGGACAGCAAGATCATCGTCGATCCCAAGGTCACCCGCGAACACGTCGGCATGATGTCGCCAGGCCCCTCCGCCCAGGACGAAGCCGTGTACGCCGCGCAGCTTTTGGCGACGGTCATCGGCGACAGCACGGGCAGCCGGCTGTTCTACGCCCTGGTCGATCCGGCCATCGTGGACGAGGCCTCCATGTCGTTCGACCCGCTGGACACCGCCGGCGGGTTCCTGACGTTCCTGTCCGCCGACGCCGAGCGGGCCGCCGAGGCCGTGCGAATCGCCCGGCAAGAATACCGCAAGTTCCAGGAAGAGGGCGCCACGCAGGACGAATTGCTCGCGGCCAAGAACAAGATCGCCTCGGCAGCGACCCTCAAGGGCGAGATCCCGATGGGCCGGCTGACCTCCGTGGGCTTCGACTGGGTGTACCGCAAGGAGTACGTGCCGCTGGCCCAGCAGATCGAGAAGATGTTCGCGGTCACGCGCGAGGACATCCTGGCCCTGGCCCGCAAATACGACTTGACGGCCACCAGCATGGTCGCCCTGGGGCCGCTGCAGGAAATTTGAAGGGCGATGAGCGAAAATAGACGCATTTTCGATTCATTGGAAAATCGCAAAATCACCGTTGTGGGCCTGGGTCATTTCGGCGGCGGCGTCGGGGTCAGCCGATGGCTCTGCGGGCAGGGCGCCAAGGTGACTGTCACCGATGCGGCGGCGGCGGACAAGCTGGCCGACTCCGTTGCGCAGCTATCCGACCTGGACGTGACGTTCCACCTGGGCGGACACGAAGAGAAGGATTTCACGCAGGCCGACCTGCTGGTGGTCAATCCGGCCGTGCCCAAGGAAATGCCGCTGCTGGCGGCGGCCCGGCGCGCCGGCGTGGCCAGGACCAGCGAGATCAACCTGTTCATTCAGCGGTGCCCCGCCCGCATCGTGGGCATTACCGGCAGCGTGGGAAAGTCCACCACGACGGCCATGATCGGCGACATTTTGCGGCGGCGGTTCACCACGCACGTGGGCGGAAACATCGGCGGCAGCCTGCTGGAGTCGCTGGACCGCATCGCCCCCTCCGACGTGGTGGTGCTGGAACTTTCGAGCTTCCAGCTAGAAGACTTGCCGCTGATCGCGATCAGCCCGCACCTCGCCGTCGTGACCAACCTCAAGCCCAACCACCTCGACCGTCACGGCACGCTGGAGGCCTACGGCGAGGCCAAGAAGAACATCTTCCGATTCCAAGGCAAGGACGACGTGCTGGTCCTGAACGCGGACGATCCGCCGACGGCGGCCTGGGCGAGCGAGGCCCCGGGGAAGGTTGTTTTCTTTTCGGTTAGTAAAGAGAAAGGCGATTGGCTGCTCAAGCTCGGCCGGCCTGTACAGAGCCGGGGGTCAAGCACCCAACCGCCTTCTGATAACATTATCGCCCATTCCCCCTCGATCATCAAACCAGAATCACAAGAACATTTCGAGCCGTTCGACCTGCTGCTCCCCGGAGCGCACAACCAGGCCAACGCTCAAGCGGCGTGGACGGCCGCGAGGCAGCTTGGGGTTGATCGCGCCACGGCGCAAGAGGCCTTGCGCGAGTTCAAGGGCCTGCCCCACCGCCTGCAATTCGTCTGCGAGCGCGGCGGGGTGCGGTACTTCAACGATTCCAAATGCACCACGCCGGAGGGCGCCATCGTCGCCCTGGAGTCATTTCCGCCGCGCACAGTGGTCCAGATCGTCGGCGGATACGACAAGCACGTGAATTTCGACGCCTTCGGAACCGCCCTGGCCGCCCAGGCCAAGACCGTCGTCGCGCTGGGCGTAACCAAAGACCAGATCGTCGCCGCCGTCGAGAAGGCGCGACAAAGCGACGCGCCTAACGTAATCGTCTCGCAAACTTTCGACGCCGCCGTCGCCGCCGCCAAACAATCCGCCGCCTCCGGCGACGTAGTCCTCCTCTCCCCCGCCTGCGCGAGCTGGGATATGTTCACCAACTACGAGAAGCGAGGCGAGAGGTTTGTGGAGTTGGTGACGCAGCAGAACGAAACGGCACCGCTTAGCGAATCCAGCTTAGGTAAAGACTGGAATCGGCCGGAAGAGGATGAGGCGTGGAAGAAACTGTAAAAGGCGATTCAAGGATGGAGATGTGCGTAACCGTAACCGAATCGCGAGTCCTTGACGGGTACCGTTTGGATTTGACATTTTCCGACGGTAAACGAGGCGTCGTCGATCTAAGAAACCGCATTGTGGGCAAGGGCGGCCTGTATCAGGCTCTGGAAGATATCGAATTCTTCCGCAAGGTATCCGTCAACACCGAACTGGGCACGGTCGTCTGGCCAAACGGTATGGACATCTGCCCGGACCTGCTCTACTCATTAGCAATGGGGGAAACCCTTGGCTGATGCGACGCCCTCCGCCGCGTAAGTCGGATAGACTTACTGATGGTCCGATAGAGACTTTGAAATCGTGTTAAACTTGGCAAAAGGCAGAATATGAAAACACTGAAAATGATCCGTAAGTTGCCCCAGGTCTTTATCTCTGTGCTGGCCCTCTCATCCATGGTTTTCTTCCAGGCCCGTCCCGCCACGGCGGCCGCTGATCCCGCTTCCCCCGAGGTGCGCCTGGCTGGGATTTTCTGCAACGGCATGGTGCTCCAGCACGGGCAGGAGGTGCCGATCTGGGGCTGGGCCGGCGCCGGCCAAAAGGTGACCGTCACGCTGGAGGGAAAGTCGTACGACGCGGTCGCCGACAAGGACGGCCAGTGGATGGTGCGGCTGCCCGCGCACAAGCCCAGCAGCGACCCGGTGGAAATCACCGTCGCGGGCAAGAACAGCATCACGCTGAAGGACGTGCTCTTCGGCGATGTCTGGATCTGCGCCGGCCAGTCCAACATGGGCTGGGGCGTGTGCGGACCGGGCATGCCCGAAGAAATTGCCAAGATGAACTATCCGACAATCCGGCAGTATTTTTATTACAGAACGCCCGCGTTCAAGCCGGTGCGCGACCCGGCCAACAGCGGCAACTGGCGCAGCGCGGACCCCAAGAACGTGGGCGAGTTCTGCGGGGTGGGCTTCTGGTTCGCCAGGCGGGTCCAGCGGGACATCCATATCCCGATCGGACTGATCCAGACCGCGTACGGTTCGTCATCCGGCGAGACCTGGGCGCCGGCAGAGGCGTTCCGCGGCGATCCCGATTTCGCACCCATGTTCGATCGGACCAAGGACGTCAGCCCCGAGACGCTGGCGGAGGAAACAAGAATCTACAGGGAGTACAAGGCCGCGACGGCCAAGTGGGAGGTGGACGCCAAGGCCGCCAAAGAGAAAGGCACGACCGAGCCGTCCAAACTCAAAGATCCCCCGGAGAAGGTTGCCTACGCGATGCGCCACACGCCGGGATACTGCTGGGACGGAATCATCGCGCAGATTGTCCCCTACGGAATCCGCGGGGTGCTCTGGTATCAGGGCGAAAGCAACTCCGATCGTGCCTTCCAGTACCGCAAGGTCATGCCTATCATCATCGAGCAATGGCGGAAGCAGTGGAACCAGGGCGACTTCCCGTTCCTGCTGGTGCAGATCGCAAACCTCGGCGGCGCCCCTAACGAAGAGTGCAATAGCACATTTGCCGAACTGCGCGAGGCGCAGGCCATGACCGCCGCCAAGGTCAAAAACTGCTACTATGGCGTGTCTTTCGACACCGGCGATTACAACAATAATTACGATGTCCATCCCATCAACAAGTGGGACACGGGCGAGCGGATGGGGCTGGTGGCGCTGGCCAAAGTGTACGGCAAAGAGGTCGAATACCTGGGGCCGGTCCTGGAGTCCGCGAAGTTCGACGACGGCAAGTGCGTGCTGACCTTCTCGCACGCCGAGGGCGGGTTCCGACTCGGCCGCGACGGCGCGGACAAGGAAGTTCGCGCGTTTGCGATGGCCGGAGAAGACAAGAAGTTCGCCTGGGCGGAAGCCAAGATCGATGGCAACAAGATCATCCTGACCAGCGCCAAAGTGCCCAAGCCCGTCGCCGTGCGCTACGCCTGGAACGGCAATCCCCGCGTCAACCTTTACAACAAGGCCAGCCTGCCCGCCGCACAATTCCGCACCGACGACTGGCCAGGAGTTACGGTGAACAGCAAATAGAAGATTCCGCGTGCAAGTCGCAGACGACTACGCGACGGTCAAGACTTCAGCGAGTCCCTTTGGCCAATACCAACATCGAGTATCCGCCAAGAACGCGCGCGGTGAAATCGGGGCTGACAAACGCGGCGAGCTTTCGCGGCATCGCGACAAGTTTCGCGCCGAGCGTCTTTGCCAGGTCAATGCCCGATGCCGTGTAAAACCAGTCGACGATTTCATAGCCGGTGTCTTGCAATGTCAGCAGCGCGGTCTCTTTGCAAAAATAATGCAGATGCCCGACATGGACCCTGTTGGCCACGATGGTCTTGATTCGCAGCACGCCTTGCGCGGACATGTCCAGCGGGATGTGAAAAATCGTGTATGTGCTTTTGGTCCGGAGTTTCCGCAGGAACCCCATGTAGTCCTCGACGTGCTCGAACACGTCGATGCAAAGCAGCAGATCGCACGGATCGACCTGGGCGGCCAGAAAGTCCTCGCAGAAAAACCGCAGTCGGTCATTCTCCCTTGTTTTGGCCAAGGCAAACCCTTGCGGAGAGATTTCAAAGCCGTGCAGCATAGTTTGCGCCGGCAACTTCTGCTGCAATTGTCTCAGAACCTCGCCCGCGCCGCACCCCACATCGCAAACGGTCTTGGGCTCAAGCCCATGCTTCCTGAGCATCGTAAGAATCTGCCTCGCCTTCCAAGCGGAGTCTTCCACGTGGTACGACGGATTTTCCGCCGCATATTCGCCGCTCAGATAGCGATTTTCCATGAGTGTGTTGCCTTGAAATCTTGCGCGACAAGAGAACGCTCTCCTGTCGGCATCCGATATCCTATCCGTTACACCTTGAATTCGCTCCCCTCGCCCAGCAGGTGTTTGTACTTTTCGAGCACAGGCGCCACCCTGGTCTCGACGAACTCGTCCACCTGCTGCGGCGCTCTGCCGACGAAATCGATAGGTCTCATCAACGCGTCAATATCCACCGGGTTGAAGGCGGCGTCGGCCTTGAGGCGGTCGATCAGGTCGTTGCTCATGCCGTGCATTTTGACTTGTTCGGCGGCGGCCTGGCTATGGACGCGGATTTGCTCGTGGAGCAGTTGGCGGTCTCCGCCGGCCTGGACGGCCGCCATGAGAATGTTCTCGGTGGCCATGAAAGGCAGTTCGGCGGCAATCGCGGCGGCGATGGTCGCGGGGTAGACCACCAGCCCCCGCGCGACGTTCATCGCGATCCGCAGGACCGCGTCGGCCGTCAGGAACGCCTCGGGAATCGCCAGGCGCTTGTTGGAGGAATCGTCCAGCGTGCGCTCGAACCACTGCTCGGCCGCGGTT
>CAZYDC010000218.1:0-8271 GCA_964646065.1 uncultured Planctomycetaceae bacterium
GCCTGGTGATCGACCGCGACACGGCCTCGCGGTCGGGCATCACGCCGCAAAACATCGACGACCTTCTGTACGACGCGTTCGGCCAGCGGCAGGTCTCCACCATGTTCACGCAGCTCAATCAGTATCACGTGGTGTTGGAACTCCAACCCCCGTTCCGCCAGCAGCCCAAGGACCTGGGTGATTTATACTTCGAGACCGTCGCCGGCGGAAAGATCCCCCTCAGCGCCCTGACGCGGCGGGAAGACGGCACCACTCCGCTGGCGATCAATCATCAGGGGCAGTTCCCGGTGGTGACGGTGTCTTTCAACCTGGCCCCGGGCGTCTCGCTGGGCGACGCGGTGCGCGTGGTGGACCAGGCCAAGCAGGAGTTGAGCCTGCCGGCCAGCATCCAGGCGCAGTTCCAGGGAACGGCCCAGGCGTTTCAGGCGTCGCTGGCGAACGAATCTTTCCTGATTTTGGCCGCCCTGATTACGGTGTACATCGTGCTGGGGGTCCTCTACGAAAGTTACATTCATCCGGTCACGATCCTTTCCACGCTGCCCTCGGCCGGCGTGGGGGCGCTCTTGGCGCTGCTGATCTGCGGGACCGATTTCAGCGTGATCGCCCTGATCGGAATCATCCTGCTCATCGGCATCGTCAAAAAGAACGGCATTATGATGGTGGACTTCGCGCTCAGCGCGGAGCGGCAAGACGGCATGAAACCGCGGGAGGCGATTTATCAGGCCTGCCTGCTGCGATTCCGCCCGATCATGATGACCACGATGGCGGCGCTGCTGAGCGGTTTGCCGCTGGCGATGGGAAACGGCGTGGGGTCCGAGTTGCGCCGGCCGCTGGGCATCGCCATGGTCGGCGGATTGATCTTCAGCCAGCTCTTGACGCTCTACACTACCCCGGTGATCTACCTGGCCTTTGACCGCATCGCCAAGCGATTCCGCAGAACCCCCGCACACCCCCAAGCGGACTTGGGCGTGCCACCACCCGCCCCGGGAACCGCGGAGGCGCCATGAGCCTGTCCACCCCGTTCATCTCCCGGCCGGTGGGCACCACGCTCCTGACGATCGCCCTGGCGCTGGCCGGCGGACTGGCGTATTTCTTTTTGCCGGTGGCGCCGCTGCCTCAGGTGGACTTCCCCTCGATCCAGGTCTCGGCCGGACTGCCGGGCGCCAGCCCCGAAACCATGGCCTCCTCTGTGGCCACGCCGCTGGAGCGCCAGTTCGGACGCATCGCAGGCATCACCGAAATGACCTCCTCCAGCAACCTGGGCTCGACGAGCATCACGCTGCTGTTCGACCTGAACCGCAATATTGACGCCGCCGCCCGCGACGTGCAGGCGGCCATCAATGCCGCCGCCGGACAGCTTCCGGCCAACCTGCCCAACCTGCCCACGTACCGGAAGGTGAACCCGGCCGACGCGCCGATCCTGATCCTGGCGGTGACCTCCGACATTTACGACAAGGCGCGAATGTACGACTCCTCCTCAACGATCCTCGCGCAGAAACTCTCGCAGGTCGAGGGCGTAGGACAGGTGATTGTGGGCGGCGGAGCCTTGCCGGCGGTGCGCGTTGAGGTCAACCCGATGGCCCTTCACAACATGGGCCTGGGGCTGGAAGACGTTCGCCCGGTGCTCTTCAACGCCAACGCCAACCACCCCAAGGGCCAGGTCGCCGGCGATCGGCGGGCCTGGTCCGTCGACGCCACCGACCAGTTGTTCAAGGCCAAGCAATACGAGCCCCTCATCGTCGCCTACCGCAACAGCTCGCCCGTGCGCATCTCGGACATCGCCACCGTCGTCGATTCCGTCGAGGACACGCGGACCAACGGACTGTTCAACGGAAAGCCCGCCATTTCGCTCATCATCTTCCGCCAGCCCGGGGCCAATATCATCGGGACCGTGGACCGCGTCACTGCCTTGCTGCCCCAACTCCGGGCCTCCATTCCGCCGGGCATGAAAATTGACGTCTCGGTGGACCGCAGCACCACGATCCGGGCCTCGGTCAGCGATGTCGAGCGGACCTTGCTCATCTCCATTTCCCTGGTGGTCATGGTCGTGTTCCTGTTCCTGCGGGACTGGCGATCCACGGTGATCCCCGGGGTGGTCGTGCCCGTTTCGCTGATCGGAACGTTCGGCGTGATGTACCTGGCCCATTACAGCATCGACAATCTCTCGCTCATGGCCTTGACCATCGCCACCGGGTTCGTCGTCGATGACGCGATCGTGGTCATCGAGAACATCACGCGGTATCTGGAGGAGGGGCTTTCGCCGCTTGCGGCCGCCCTCCGCGGCGCCAAGGAAATCGGGTTCACCGTGATGTCCATGAGCCTTTCCCTGATCGCGGTCTTCATCCCCATTCTGATGATGGGCGGAATCGTGGGGCGTTTGTTCCGCGAATTCGCCGTCGTGCTGTCGGTGGCCGTGGCGATTTCGCTGCTGCTGTCGCTGACCACCACGCCCATGATGTGCGCCACGCTGCTGCGATCCAGGGACCGCCAGCAGCACGGCCCGCTGTTTCGCGCCAGCGAGCGGGTGTTTGACTGGATACTGGCCTTCTATAAGTGGGGGCTGACGAAGGTTCTTCGCCACCCGCTGATTACGGTGGTGGCGCTGGCATTGACCGTGTGGCTGAACGTGCACCTTTACAGGACGACGCCCACGGAGTTGTTCCCGCATCAGGACACGGGGCGGTTGACCGGAATGATCCTGGCGGACCAGGACACCTCCTCTCAGGCGATGCGCGGATTATTGGCCCGGTTCGCCAGCATCACCAGCAGCGATCCTGCCGTTCAGGACGTGATCGCCTTCTCGGGAGGCAACAGCGGAACGGCCAACAGGGCCACGATGTTCGCCTCGCTCAAACCGCTCCAGGACCGCAAGCTCAGCGCCGACCAGGTCATCGGCCGCCTGCGGGGCAAGTTGTCGAACATCCCCGGGGCCACGCTGACCTTCCAGGCCGTCCAGGACATGCGCGTCGGCGGGCGCGCCACCCAGGCCGAGTACCAGTACACGCTCCAGGGCGACGACCTGGCCCTGCTGGCCGACTGGGCGCCGCGGGTCATGGAAAAAATGAAGACGCTTCCCGGTCTCGTGGACGTCAGCACCGACCAGCAGGACCGCGGTCTGGAGGCCGACCTGGCCATCGACCGCGACAGCGCCACCCGCCTGGGACTGACGGCCCAGGCCACCGACGACACCCTCTACGACGCCTTCGGCCAGCGCCAGGTTTCCACGATGTACACCGAACTCAACCAGTACCACGTGGTCATGGAGGTCGATCCCCTATACTCCCAGAACCCCGAGGGCCTGCGACTCATTTACGCCAATGCGGCCAACGGCACGCCCGTTCCCCTGGGCGCCTTCACGAAGTACGTGCATTCCTCCACGTCGCTGGCAGTCAACCATCAGAGCCAGTTTCCCGCCGTCACCTTGTCGTTCAACTTGCGGCCGGGAGTTTCCCTCGGGACCGCCGTCACGGAGATCGAGCGGGCCGGGCGAACCATGGGCCTGCCCGGCTCGATCCACGGAAAGTTCGCCGGCACCGCCCAGGCCTACCAGGATGCGATCTCCAACCAGACCCTTCTCATTTGCGCGGCGCTGGCGGCCGTCTACATCGTGCTGGGAATGCTCTACGAAAGCACGATCCATCCCATCACCATCATTTCGACGCTTCCGTCGGCCGGCGTCGGGGCGCTGCTGGCGCTGAACCTTTGCCAGATCTCCTTGAGCGTCATCGCCCTGATCGGCATCATCCTGCTGATCGGGATCGTCAAGAAAAACGCGATCCTGATGATCGACTTCGCGCTGGATGCCGAGCGCAGGCTAGGCGTGCCGCCCAAGGAAGCCATTTTCCAAGCCTGCCTCCTGCGGTTTCGCCCGATCACCATGACCACGATGGCGGCCTTGCTGGGCGGCCTGCCGCTGGCCCTGGGAACGGGCGTGGGCTCGGAACTGCGGCGCCCGCTGGGTGTGGCCATCGTCGGCGGACTTATTTTCAGCCAGGCCCTCACGCTGTTCACCACGCCGGTGGTCTACCTGTACCTGGACCGCTTCCGCCTCTGGTGTCGCGGAAAGGCCAACGCGGAACTTGTGCTGGGCATCGTTTCGGCCGTGCTGGCCGTTGGACCGGCGATCCTGCTGGGCAGCGGCATCGTCGCGCCTTCCGTGGCGCTGGCCGTGCTGCACGCGGTGGGGCTGGTGATCGGCGCCGTCGGGTTCATCCTGAGCATCAAGTACATGCGCCGCGCGCTGGACGACTCGCAGGCCGCGTATGCCAAGTTCGTTATCGGCGCCGGACTGTCGGCGGTAGGCGCCCTTTTCGGCGCGGCCATTCTCTTGTATCTGGTTCCTCTTTTGGTTGCGGGATAGCTTATGAAAATACACGGCACATTCTGGTCGGTAACGACGATCCTGCTGGGGATAGCCGCGAGCCTGACATCCTGTGCGCTGGGGCCGAACTATCAGCGGCCCGCGCTGGATGTGCCCAAGGCGTTCAAGAGCCCCGCCACGCAGCCGGCCGCCGCGCCCCGTCTGGGGCTGGATTGGTGGAAGCTGTTCGGGGACAAGACCCTCACGGAGTTGGAGGAGTCGGCGCTCCAGGGCAGCCAGGACCTCAAGGCCGCCATGGCCCGCGTCGCCGAGGCCCGCGCCTCGTCGAATGCCGTCCGAAGCCAGTTCTTCCCCAGCATCACCTTCAATCCCTCAGTCCTGCGAACCAGCACGCCCGGGGTCGGAAATGCCCCGCGAGGCCCGGAGCAGACCAACGTCCAAATCCCCTTTGACCTGGGCTACGAGATCGACATCTGGGGGCGGGTCCGCCGGTCCTTCGAGTCGTCCGAGGCGACGGCCCAGGCCTCCGAAATAGACGCCCAGGTCGTGCGACTGACCCTCCTGGCCGATGTCGCGGTGGGCTACTTCACGATCCGCTCGCTGGACGCACAGGACGAGATTTTCACCAGGAACATCGAACTGTATCGTCGCCAGATCGACTTGACGCAAACTCAGTTCAAGACCGGCATCACGGACAAGACGGCCGTCCTCCAGGCCCAGGTCCAACTGGATTCCACGCTGACGCTGCTGACGGATCTCCGCCGCCAGCGGGCCGATCAGGAACATGCCCTGGCGGTCCTGACCGGGCGACCGCCCAGCGAATTGTCGCTCAAGGTCAAGCCCCTGGACCTGGCCCCGCCCCAGATCCCGCCCGGCCTGCCCATCGAGCTGCTCCGCTATCGCCCCGACGTGGCGGAGGCGGAGCAAAACCTCCGGGCCGCCAACGCGCAGATCGGCGTGGCCGTGGCGAACTTCTTCCCGGTAGTCAAGCTCTCGGGCGCCGCCGGATTCGAGAACCAGGACGCCGCCAACATCAGCCAGATATTGAATTGGAAAAGCCGTTTCTGGTCGCTGGGGCCCACCGTGACCGCGCCGATCTTCGAGGGCGGCCTGCTCACGGCCAACCTGGCATTCGCCAAGGCCAAGTGCATCGAGTTGGAGGCGACCTATCGCCAAACAGTGCTCACGGCATTCCAGAACGTCGAGGACGCACTGACGGACATGCACATGCAGGCCAAGGAGGCCCAGTCGCAAGCCAGCGCCGTGACCAATGCCCGCGAGTACCTGGCCCTGGCCGTGGTGCAATACCAGAAAGGGCTTATCAATTATCTGCAAGTCATCGACGCCGAACGAACCCTGCTGAACAACGAAATCGCCGCCGAACAGATCCTCAACCAACAACTCGCCGCCACCGTCGCGATGATCAAAGCCCTGGGCGGCGGTTGGGACGCCATGCCCCCGCCGAAACCGGCGGCGACCTCGAAACCGACGACGGCTCCGAAGTAACGATCGGTTACGCATAAAGAGATGAATCCGGGTGCCATGCCCAAGTCTGCGCGGGCATGTCTGCATGTGTCCACCCGTGCCCACATGCCCGCGCAGACTTGGGCATGGCACCCACCCAATCAAAGAGATGTTGTGTCGCGTTCATTTTGTCCGGCCACCGGATAAAGTTTCAAACAATGATTCCTTACCCCTTCGTTGGTCTCCGCCTCTTTCTCTGTCCCTCCGCGTCTCGGTGTCGCGATTTTGTCGGGTTTTGCTGGTTCTAGAAAACGCGGTCACGTATGATCCATCGCGCCTCTAACCACTTGAAAGGGCAAATCATGAAAAAGACCGTTCCGATCCTCCTGGCCTTGGCGGCTTTGGCGATTGTGCTTTACAAGACCGAGTTCTCCGCCGATCTCCGGCAAGGCGCGTTGACACCGGCAGCGGCGGCAGCCGCCCCCGCCGCCGCGGCGCCTCAGGTCACGGGCGAGGTGTATCTGGCGGCCCGCGCGGACGACAAGGACGGCACGGGCAGCGCCGTCGATCCGTTCAATGCCTCCACGCAGCCGCGGTTCGACGCCCTGTTCGCCTCGCTGGCGCCCAACACCGCGATTCACCTAGGCCCGGGCACCTATCACACCAAGGGCGTGGCGTCGTTTTCCGTCAAGCCGTACTGGAAGATCCGCGGCGCCGGGTACGAGGTGACCAAGATCATCCAGGACAACGCCAAACAAATTCACTGCTGCGTCTTCGGCGGCAGGGGCGACGGCGTGGAGATCGAGGACCTTTCGATCGACTGCGGTTTCCAGAATCAGCAGGTGGTGAACGGCGCGATCAAGGCCAACGCCTCGGCCATCGGGTTGGGCGGCAGCCACATGGCCGTGCGGCGGTGCTGGTTCAAGAACTACGGCAGCCCGTACGACGCGGACACGGGCGAGAACTTCGCGGTGTTCCTTGGCTCGGCGGACCCGGACAACGGTGAGAACCTGGTGGTGGAGGATTGCATCTTCGCCGGCATGACGCCGCTGCTGCACGGCGGGCAATCGGTGCTCACCGTCGCCGGAGGGCCGTCCAAGAACGACCTGAGGGTCGGCAACTGGGCGCGCGGGTGCATCGCCCGGCGGAATCATTTCACCGGGTACCATTTCGGCTGCCACGGCATCACGATCTCCGGCACGCAGGGCACGATGGTCATCGACAACGTTTTCGAGCACTTCATGGGCGCGTGCGTCTACCAGGACACCTGGCCGATGCGGGACATCATCATCGCCAACAATATCATGAGCGACGTGGACGAGGGCATCCGCCTTTGCGGCGACAACCTGCCGATGGACAATTTCCAGATCCGCAACAACATCATGCTCATGCACGACGGTTTTGACATTGTCAGCGTCAAGGACGGCCTGGTCACGACGGCGATCGACCACAGCTACGTCGTGGGCAACAAGATCAAGTTCCACAAGGTTCAGGTGACGGCCGGCACGGGTCTCGGCGGCGAGGCGTACATAACGTCGGTGCCCAGCCCGACCACGTTCACCTATTCGCTGACGGCCAAGGGCCAGCCGCAGACCGCCGACTCGGGCACGGGCGGATTCATCCAGGCGCTGGATTACCAGTGCATGGCCCCGGCGCCGGAGGGCATCGTCGTGTTCACCGGCGGCGGCGAGAAGGTTTTCCCGCCGACGAACTTCATCATCGACCGCAACGTCATCAAGCCGTACAGCAGCGACGACACCTCCCGCGTGCCCAGCGTCGGCATCGCGGTCACGGGGCTCAAGAACTCGCAGATCACCAACAACGTGGTGTTCGACGCGGGCGAGCGGAAGTTCGGTTCGGAGGGTATCGACGAGATCGTGCTCAAGAAGGTCGCACCGGGCCCCGCTCAGCACGCGGACCTGCTGGTCTGCCCCGCCGGCGGAGTCGCGCCGACGGTCGTCTGCCGGAACAACTATCATCCCGACGGCACGCCGCTGGTGCCCCGGGACAACCAGTTCAAGATCATCGAAAGCGGCCTGCTGGACCTGCCGCTGGAGGCGGGCAACGGCGTGACCTTCACGCCCGTCGGCGGGAAGATTCGGATCGACGTCGGCCCCAAGGCGGGAACGTTCCGCTCGGATGCGGCCCCCGCGGCCGGCGTCGCCGCCACACCCGCCGAGGCGCCGGCGTTCGCCGGATTGCGGTTGACCCACGCGGTGGACCCGGCAGGACCAGCCAAGGACAAGCAATTCGCCGGTTCGCCCGGCGACTACGCCCAGTCCGCCGACTTCCTGTACATCTACACCGGCGACGGAAAAACGCACCAGTGGAAACGAGTGGGACTGGCGGAATATTGAGAAGCTATCGTAGCAGGCAAACATCGGCTCAAACGTAGCTAAAACTGGACGCAGTTGTTTGCGTTTGGCGTTTTCGGTATTGTAGTTTGCCGTTTGTTTGTGATTTGGTGCTTGCGATTTGGTGCTTTG
>CAZYDC010000219.1:0-8259 GCA_964646065.1 uncultured Planctomycetaceae bacterium
TCACGGTGTGCTGCTTGTCTTGTGCGTGGTATTCCCGTGCGTAGAGTTCGCCGGCGGCCTCGCCGGCCGGCGTGCCCATGACAAACTTGCCCGCGGGGATGCGGCGAAGCAGAATCCTGGTCGTCCGCCATGCGTCGTTCTTGAGCAGGTCGTCCGGCGCCTTGTCCAGTTCGGTCACGGGCCAGGGTCCGGCCGCCCCGGCGGAAAGGTCCGCTACGGCGTACTGGGCCGCCAGCTTGAGGGCGGCATCGGCGGGGGCCTTCACCTCGGGCGGGGGTTTGACCTCGGGCTTGGGTTGGGGCTTTGCGAGCCACTTCTCGAACCACGCGTCGCGAGCCGCCGCAGCCAGCCGGGCGTTGTCGTCCAGAGGCCAGTGCCCGTCGTCGCCGGCAAAAGCGTGTCCCTCGCCCTTCATCGTTATCAATTCGCAGGGCACGTTGTTCTTCTTATACTCCGCCAGGATGTTCTGGCTGTGCTCGATCGGCACGCCGGGATCCTTGTCGCCGTGGAGCAGTAGCGTCGGGGCGCTGTGGGGCGAAACAAAGAGCAGAGGCGAGTATGTCCCCGCCAAGGCCGGATCGAACCCAAACGCCTGGAAGTTCTTCCATTTGTCATTCTTGAACCACGGCCGGATGTCCGTCGGCGGATAGTACGCCACCGCCGCCGCGATGCGGTCGCTGTATCGCAGCCGCCAGTCCCAGTTCTTTGGATTGGGCACACCCTCGTCGGAGGCGTTGGCCAGCATGAGCGTCAGGTGGCCGCCGGAGCTGCACCCCACCGCGCCCAGCCGGTCGGGGTCCACGCCGTAGGGCTTGGGGTTGGCGCGAATGAATCGCACGCTGCGGCGAACGTCGTCCATGATCTCGGGCAGCAGGAATCTCTCGCCGCTGCCGTGACGCACCAGGAAGATGGTGAACCCCTCGGCCATCAGGCGGCGGCCGTCGAACCAGCCGCTGTACAGGCCCCCAATGGCGACCTCCGGGTAGAACCACGTCGAGTGCCACCCGCCGCTGATGATGACCAGGATGCCGGCCCCGTTGGCGTTCTTCTTGGGCTTGAGCACGTCAAACGTCATCGCCAGGGCGTACTTGTGGTCGTACACCACGTCGGGCATCAACTCGACGTCCACTCTCTCCGGTACCGCCGCCGGCGCGGCCGTCGGAGTTTGGGCCGGCGCAGTGCCGCCAAGCGACAGGAAGATCAATGAAACCAGTCCGACGGTTGCAAACAAAGTCTTAATCATGACGTTCCTTTGGCGGCCGGGCCATTTCAAGTTTCCGTAGCGGCCGAAAAGATTATCTTACCCGCTCTTCTACCCGGTCGTCAATTCGGACGGGTGTGTCGGGTGCATTTCGGTTTCCTGGAATGGTGTTTGGCCGCAAAAGCGTCATAGGGTGCCCCACTGCGCCGACAAGCAAGCTGGCTAATTCGAGGACACCATACTAATTACGCAAACCCCACACGCCGATTGGATGGCAATTAGTTTGGCGTCCACGAATTCTCCTCACCGAATTATCCTCCTCCGGCCGGCCCTCACCCCGGGCGGCCCTCACCCGGCCCTGCGGGCCGACCTCTCCCGTAAAGGGAGAGGTGAAGAAGCTGCCCGGCCTTGGCCTTCACCCTGCCGGTCCTCACGCGGTCCTCACCAGGCCCTAATTCGGGTTTGATGTCGGATGGAAGCGTGGTAGGATCATGGGAAATGTACGCAGTCGTCCGTGCAGGAATCGAAAACATCTAATTGAGGATGCAAATGCAAAACGTATTGAACCGTTTTAATCGTATAGCCCTGATCCGTTTGGCACTGCTTGGCGTAATGGCGGGAATAATCGCCGGCATGGCTTCGCCGCTGGCGGCCGAGGTGTCTTCGCGGAACCTGTTGGTGAACGCGGATTTCGCGCGGACCTATGCGGCCCGGCGATCGCCCGAGCCGTATCCCAGAAACATGCCCGGGTTGGATAAGGACGCCGCGATGCCGTGCGCCTGGACGGTCCAGCCTAATCGCTGGCCCAATGCCGGCACGGAGCCCATCGGCATGGTTTCAACCTTGCAGGCCGATGGCGGCTCGGCGCTGCATGTGGTGACTCGCAAGGGCGAGAACATGCGTTTGCGGCAGTACGTCGAGGTGGTGCCGGAGGCGGCGTACACCTGCGGCGTCTGGGTCAAGGGCAAAGGGAGCGTGTCGGTTCATCCGTATGCACAGGCGCCGGCGGTCGGGCAGGATCTGGGCGCCGCGAGCGGCCAGGCGACGGCGGAATGGACCAAGCTCCAGTTGGCCGTGAAGATCGGGTATCATCGGCACGTGGCGGCCTTGTGCATTGATGTTGGCGAGGATGCCGACGTGCAGCTTCGCGGCGCGGAGTTCTGTGCCCCGCTTGGCGCCGGGCCGCTGCCGGAAACCCTGGTTACAACCAAGCTCGGTCGCGACGACGACACGCTTTATTACGAGGACTTCGACGGGACGTCCTGCACGTTCGACGTGGGCAAGGATTGCAAGCTCACGGCCGACAACGGCGGGCGTTTCGGGCGCGGCCTGGTCGTGGCCCCGACGGCTGGCGGCGCGAAGGCGCGGCTTCATTTCGGCAAGCTGCCCGCGACCGGGACGATCGAATTCTGGTACAAGCCCGCGGCTCTTCCGCAGGCCACGTGGGATTGCAATCCCAGCACCGGGTTGTTTTGCGTGGCCACGGCGGCGACGTACAAGCAAGTGTTCTTTTCCTTCGCCGGGCAAAGCACGGCCGTGCGATTCGGGTTTCAGAGGGAGCAGTGGGACAATCGCGACTCCCTGGCCATGAGTTCGCAACTGGATAACAACGGTTGGGGATTCTGGCAGCCGGGAGTCTGGCATCACCTGGCGGGCTCCTGGGATAGCCAGGCGGTGCGGCTGTACGTGGATGGTCAACTGGATGGAATCCGCATCCAGGGCGGGCTGAAGACCGACTGGAGCTGCGAGCCCCGAAGCGCGGAATTGCCCAATGGGGACGCGTTGGAATTGATCCTGCCCGCGGCGGGCGTGGTGGATGAGATACGGATTTCCAAGGGCCTGCGGTTCGGTCCTTTCGTGCCTCAAGGCGCGACGAACCCTCCGATGGTCATGGACATCGATTCGTCCAGCCAGGTCCGGACCGCGGCGGGCGGATCGCAACTGGAGACCAGCGACAAGGATCTGAATGCCCAGCGGCTCAAGGCCATCTCGCGCGTCCCGGATGTGAGCGCGGCCTACGTGCTGGGCGCCAAGGATGCCAAGCCGGCCTGGGAGGGCATGGCGGGGATGAAGCTGACGAAGGATTATTTCGGTCCCGGCGCGGACGCGGTGGAACTGGACACGAATCAGGAATGGGAACGGCCCAGCACGATTTACTGGAAGCTGACGGACATCAAGCCGGGCAAGTATTATGTCGGTCTGTGGCAGGAGACCCAGGGAAAGCCATGGGACTGGCTGCCTACCGACCCTCGTATTTCGGAGTATTACCCGGAAAAATTTTTGAGCAGCTTGTACCTCAACGGTTTCCCGGTGCGGTTCTCGAGCACGTCGGAGCCTGGGCAGGTCAAGCCGGGCATGTGGCTGACGGAATTGCAGACCGGAGGGGCGGTCGAACTGAAGGCCGGCGATGAGTTGGCCGTTCGAGGTCTCAACGGGAACTGCGGGTTCCTGCGATTGGCGTTGTACTCGGAGCCGCCGCATCGCGGTCACGGGTTGACGGGGCAGACGTTCGGCAGGACGTACTCCTGCGCGCGACCGTTCCCCCAGTTGCGTCTGGGGATTCAGGCCCAGCTCACCGGCCCGGCCGAGGCGGGCGCGAAGCACGAGGCGCACATCAAGATCGTCAACCCGCTGCCCTACGCGGCCCAGGCGATCGTGGACTGGAAACTGGCTGACTACTTCGGCAAGGCCGTTGTCCAGAAGTCCGAACCGATCAACCTGGCGCCCCATGCGGTGTTCGAGATTTCCTGTCCATTCACGGCCGACGCCGAGGCGCGGGCCTACCAGTTGGATGTCAAGACCCGGCCTGCCGACGGATTCAAATCGCCGGTGACGCGTCCCGTCGAGATGATCGAACTGAACGACTGGGGCAAGCTGGAGTTTCTGCCCAACCTGGCCGGGCCGATGGAAGCGCGGGAGCACCAGCGAATCGACCTGCGATCCGCCAACACCGGCGGGCGCAGGAGCCTGCTGCTCGACGGCGGCGGATGGGAGCGGGCGCCGCTGGCCGGACGGCGAGTGCCGGCGGCGATGCCCACGGACCTCAAGTACACCCCGGACAATGTTCCTTATTCGTTCTGGCCCGCCAAGGACCTGTTTGGCGTTTGGTCTCGCAAGAAGTTCAAAGTGCCGGAATGGCTGCGGGGCGAGTCCTTTGAAATCGAGGTGGGGAACGCATCCCGCGAAGGCACCGTGTACCTCAACGGCAAGCGCCTGGACGGGACTTGCCGCGCGTGCGTGGCTCTGCGGTCGGACGTGACCGGACTGCTCAAGCTGGACGGCGAGAATGAACTGGTGATCCTCGTGCGCGGCGACGTGGCGCTGTCGAGGGAGGATTACATTGATCGCTACGATGGCAACAACTACATAGAGAACGACGCCCACAGAGATTTTCCGCCGGTCTACTTCGACGGCGGTTGCGCCCTGGGCAGCGTGTGGCTGCGGGCGTTGCCGGCGGTTCGGATCCTCCAGACGCTCGTGGTGCCCGACGCGGCGAACAATAAACTCCTGGTGCTCAGCCGCGTGCAAAACGTGCGCACCACGCCCTGCACGGTCGAACTGCGATATGGGGTCGAGCAGGAAGGCAAGTCCATCGTCGATACGAAGGTTCCCTCGCAAACCGTGACGCTCAAGCCGGGAGAACTCGCCGAAGTCCGGGCCCTCGGAACGGTCGTACCTGCTCACAAGGCAGGAATTCTGGACGGGCTGTTCGGGCCTAAAGGCGCCAACGAAAAGAACGGCCTCCAGACGTACACGCCCGCCCACCCGATCCTGGCCAAGCTGTCTACCAGCGTCGTGGAGAAGGGCGCCGTCTTGGACGTGGAGGAGACCCGGTTCGGCTATCGCAGCGTGTCGCTGAAGGACAAGCACCTGTCGCTCAACGGCCAGCCGGTCACGTTCCTGGGCACGGGCCCGAACGTCTACCCGTCGCTCGATCACGAGGATGGCGCGACGATTGCCCGCATGCCGCCGGCCCTGGATTTCATCGATGAAGTCGGGATATTCCATTATCCCTATGTCACCATGACCTGGCCCGGCGCCGAATGGGAATTGATCAATAACGACCGCTACTGGCAGCGCGACCGCGACCAGGGCGTCGAACTGATGTGGTGCAATGGTTCGCACGCCAGTTGCGTCGGTTGGGACGTCACCAACGAATGTTACCTCTACGCCTGCTATTCCGTCGGCGGCGAAGGTCAGACCAAATATGGCGCGCGGCTGTTCTCCGTCGTGCAGGAAGTTCGCAACCGCATCTGGCCGGGCTTCTGGTTCCTCTCCGACGGCAACGGCAGCCTGGGCGGCCGCATGGACTTCACCTCCTGGCATTACAAGAACCAGGGTTGGTCCAGCGATTACGGGGACGGGGCCAGCGTCAACCACCAGCCGGCGCACAACGGGCTCGATGTCTCCTGGTATGCACCCGACTCCTTCTTCATCAGCGACGCCGCCAGTGCCCCCAAACCCGACGCGGTGGTGCGTGACACCAACCCGGCCGACAATTGGCACCCCGGAATGCCGGTCGCCGCCACGGAGGAATTCTGGTTCACCGATCAGAACAACGGCCCGGCCATCGCCAAGTTCCTGGGCGACAAGGCGGCGATATCTTCCAACCTGCAATGTTACACCGGCAGGGGAATGTGGTGGGGCAAACTCTCCGTCGAAGGCTATCGCGACGCGGGCGCCAGCGTCATGGGCGTCTATGCGGTCAACTTCGAGGGCCTGGTCATGCAGGCCGTCACGTTCGACATGCCCCAACAGGAGGTTCGATATTACAGCGGCGCGAAATTTGACCGCCGGCTGACCATTCACGATGACGAGTTCGCGCCGGGCAAACTGGCGTTCACGTGGAAACTTCTTGACGCAAGCGGCCGCCAGGTCGCCCACGACACTCGCCACTTCGAGTCGGGCACGAGCCTGCTCCAACGCGAGCGGGTGACGTTCAACGTTCCCAAAGTGACGGAGCGAACTCAATTCACGCTGGACATGGCCTTGAGCAAGAACGACAAATTGCGCGAGCACGAGCAGCGGATCGTCGAAGTCTGGCCTGACGTGAACGCCCAGACCTCGACGCTGCAAGTGTCCCTTTGGGATCCGCAAGGCAAGACGCAAGCGGTCCTGGAAAGTTTCGGCTGCAAGGTCAAGCCGCTGGCGGCGATTTCGCCCGAGGCGCTGGCCGACTGCCGCGTGCTGATCGTGGGCCCGCAGAGCGTTGTGGGCAACATGCCCACCGAGCGGGAAGCGATTCAGCACTTCGCCGAGGGCGGCGGACGCGTGCTGGTCCTGCCCCAAACGGAGATGGGCATCCTGCCGGGCGAGTCCTTCCTGGAAAAGCGCAACTTCGCCAGCATGGGTTTTGTCCGGGCATCGAATCACCCGGTGATGCGGGGCCTGAAGGACATGGATTTCGCGATGTGGCAGGCCGATCACCTGATCGCACGGGGGTCGTACCGCACGGCCAATCGTGGCAACTTCCTGCCCCTGGTGGAATCGTTCCACATGGACCGTCAAAGCAACGTCGTCGCCTGGACCCCGCTGTGGGAGATGTACCTGGGCAACGGTTCCATCCTCGTCACGCAACTGCCGCTGGTGGACAAGGTGAACACCGAACCGATGGCGAAGGAGATGTGGCGGAGAATCTTGGACTATCTCGGAAAAGACGTTTACAAGCATCCGCAATCGCGCCTGGCCGTCCTCGACAACGTTTCCGAACCGGTTCTGAACCGCCTCAAGGACCTGCGGGCCGATTTCAAGATCGTCAACCAGGTCGATGCCGCCAGCCCGGTCACGCTGGTCGAGATGAATCAGCCGGACGTGGGCAAGAGCATCGACGCATTCCGCAAGTACGTGCAAGACGGCGGCGTGCTGATCCTGCACCGCGCCCGGCCGGAGCATCAGGCGTTCCTGGCGGATCTGACCGGCAAGAAGGTTTCGGTGGACGTTCAACTTTACCACTCCTGGGTGGACCGGCAGATGATCGAGAAGCGCGACGGCCTTGCCGAAGGCCTGAGCAATATCGATTTCTACTGGCGCCCGAACGTCAGCACCGAAAGCCAGGAGAGCCAGTACCAGGTTTCCGGGGTGGAGGCCGACGGCAAGGGCCAGGTGGAATACGTGGTCAAGGTCGAAGGCGCCGCCGACTGCCTGTTCCCCGGTGGCTGGGTGGAAGTGCCGCTGGGCAACGGCAGGATCGTGATCGACCAGGTGAAGTGGGAAGTGCCCGAACGAGAGAAGAACGATTACGGCAGCCCGATGCGAGTCGCGTCGATGCTGCTGAGCAATCTGGGCATCGTGCAGAAGCTTCCGGCCCCCAAGCCGGCGTTGCCCCGCGACGTGAAGTTTGAACCGCTCGACCTGGCGCCGCTGGCCAACACCGGTTTCCGCGACGACAAGGCCGGCGACGGCGTCGGCTGGGTCGATTGGGGTCCGGAGCAGGACATCCGCGACTTCCCGACCGGCGAGGTGAACATGGGCGGCGTGCCGTTCAAGGTCGCCAAGGGCGACAAGAACTCCGTCACGTTGCGAGTGAATCCGGACTACGTCAAGAGCCTGGCGAATTGCCCGGAGACCGTGGAGATTCCGGTCGCCAGGAAGAACGTCGCCGGCCTGGTGTTCCTGCATACCGGCGGATGGACCACCGGCTTGAAGGTCTACGGTTGGCGCCAGGTGTACTACACCGACGGAACGAAAGAGGTCATGGGGCTCAACAACACCAACTGCGGTGATTGGAATTACGGTCACGACCAGTTCCCCGACGAAGAGGGCACCACGACGAACGTCGTCTGGAAGGGCGCCTGCAAGAACTACCCGATCACGCGAGTATACATGACGACCTGGGTCAATCCGCATCCCGAAAAAGAGATCGCCAGGATCGTCATCACTAACCAGGGGCTGCCGGCAGCCGACCGGCGATTCCTGACGCACCTGGCCGTGACGGTCGCGATTCAGTCTGAAGCGAAGGGTCCGGCCGGCCCGGCCCGTGAAGTGAAAAAGTCGCAGGCGCTTCTGCAGGACGCGATCGCGCTGAAGCAGGCCAAGAAGAACGCCGAGGCGATTGCCAA
>CAZYDC010000220.1:0-8246 GCA_964646065.1 uncultured Planctomycetaceae bacterium
ATAGGGACGGACCCCATTTATTTCTGAATAAATGGGGTCCGTCCCTATTTATTCGAGTTCGCGCAGGACCCTCTTGATCTTTTCCCAATGCGTTCCGTGCCAGAGCAGTTTTTGGCATCGCGTGCATCGCCAGAATTGTTCACAGTGCCGGTAGGCCAGCGGGGGCGCCTCGTCGGCGACCTGGTGCTTGGGCACTTCCATCAGTTCGCCGCCGCAGGCCATGCATCGACCGGTGCGCAGCGGCAGGCGCAACTCTCGCAGGACGAAGGCAAGCTGCTGGAGCTTGCTCATCTGCTGTGGAATGTACAACGCGTGAACCGCGCCGCTGGCGACCGGCGTGCGCTGGAACAGCGGGCCGTCGCTGGAAAGAAGGATCAGCCCGCCCGCCATCGCGCGGCGAACCAACTCGCCGTCGTCGATACCATACTCGTACTGTGCGTCATAACCGCACGCCCGCAACCATCGCGCCAGGCCGCCGAGCATGGCGTCGCAGATGAACGCCGGAACTGTTTCCGTGTGTTCCATAACCTCCCAATCATTTTAGTCCTCTGTTACTCGTCAGTTGATGGGTGCCATGCCCAAGTCTGCGCGGGCATGTGAACACCGCGCGACAATGCCCGCGCGGACTTGGGCCCACCCAGGCGGGTCTTCGCTACGCTACGACATGGCACCCGGATTCGTCACTCTCTTTGAGACAGATGCTACATGGCGAGCAGGGCCGGCAGGATTTCGCCCGCCTTTCCTCGTAGCGATACGGTGACGACTCCGGAAGCGGCCGTGGCATCCGGGTTCACTTCAATCGTCTTCGCGCCGCCGCCGGCGGCGATTTCGATCAGGCTGGCCGCCGGGTAGACCACCGCGCTGGTGCCGACCGTCAGGAACACGTCACACGCGGAGGCGGCCTGGAAGGCGGATTGCCATACCGCCTCGGGGAGCATCTCGCCGAACCAGACGATGTCCGGCCGCATCAGCGCCCCGCAGTCGCAGTGGGGCACGCCGGTGATCGGCTCGAATCCGATCTCCCGGCGGCGCTCGCATCGCGAGCACTTCACCGCCAGGATGGTCCCGTGCAACTCCAGTACATTCTGGCTGCCGCCGGCCTGGTGCAGGCCGTCCACGTTTTGCGTGGCCAGCGCGAACTGCCCGCCGCGAGCGTTCAGGCGCCGCTCCAGTTCGGCCAGGGCCAGGTGGCCGGGGTTCGGTTTTACCGCCGCCAGCACCATGCGGCGCTCGTTGTGCCAGCCCCAGACTTTTCCCGGGTCGTGGGCGAACCCTTCGGCGCTTCCGTACTCCTTCATGCTGAACCCGGCCCACAGCCCGGTGGTTCCTCGATACGTGGGCAGGCCGCTCTCGGCGGAGATCCCCGCGCCGGTCAGCACAGCCACGCGCCGGGCCTCCTGGAGCATCCGGCGGACCGTTTGGATGGTCGCGTCTTGAGTATTCATAATCGTATTATTGCGAGGCGAGCCCGGAATTCGCAATCGGGAAACCGTTTGTAGTGGCCCCGTGAGGGGCTTCTTTGTTCCTTGCGGATGCCTCGTGAGGCACTTGCAAAATCGCCTGACGGCGACACTACAAACGAAGAATCGCCTTACGGCGACACTACGAACGGTTTTTCCACTAGACCTTTTTGGGTCCGATTGCGTACAATCTTTGGCATGATACCGGGCAATTTGTCCCTTGTGCCGGCCGTGTCGGACCGGCAGTGGGAGAGCGTGCAGTCGGTGCTTATATACGGAACGGTCATCATTGCGGTGACCGTGGCGCTCTACGTGGCGCTCCGCATTTGGCGGCGGCGGACGCAGGCGACGCAGTCCACGGACTTCGCCATTGACGACATCGAGCGGCTGCACCGCCAGGGCCTGATCTCCGATGAGGAGTTCTCGCGCCTGCGTCTGAAGGCGTTGGGCATGGCCGCGCCCAAACCCGACGGGCCCGCGAAGCCGCCGGAAAAATCGGTTTCTGACTAACGCGGTTCGCCCCGGATGTCGATTGAGGATATGGATAACGGAGGGCAGTTTGCCTCCGACTAAGGAAATGGAATGACTTCTTTTGATGGCAGCGGAAAAGGTCCAACCGGAACCGGCGGTCGAGGCAAGAAGAACCACACGTGCAGCTTCTGCAGCCGCACCAGCGACGACGCCGGTCCGATCGTGGAAGGGCCTAACGGCGTGTATATCTGCTCCAATTGCGTGGAGCTTTGCCACAACATCATCAAGCAGGAGCAGCGGAAGACCACCCAGGCCAAGCCGCTGTTCACGACCATCCCCTCGCCGCGGCAGATCAAGGATTACCTCGACCAGTACGTCATCGGCCAGGAGCACGCCAAGCGGGTGCTCTCCGTGGCCGTGCATAACCATTACAAGCGCCTGACCCACGCGGACCTGGACGAGGCCGAGTCGGTCGAAATCGACAAGTCCAACGTGCTGCTGATCGGGCCCACCGGCTGCGGGAAAACGCTGCTGGCCCGGACGCTGGCGCGCGTGATCAACGTGCCGTTCGCCATCGGCGACGCCACGACGCTCACCGAGGCAGGGTATGTCGGCGAGGACGTGGAGAACATCCTGCTCAAGCTGCTCCAGGCGGCGGATTACGACCTGGAGGCGGCCGAGCGGGGCATCATCTACATCGACGAGATCGACAAGATCGGCAAGACCTCCAACAACGTTTCGATCACCCGCGACGTTTCGGGCGAGGGTGTGCAGCAGGCCCTGCTCAAAATGCTCGAGGGCACCGTGGCGAACATTCCGCCCCAGGGCGGGCGAAAGCATCCCGAGCAGCAGTACATCCAGTTGGACACCACGCACATCCTGTTCATCTGCGGCGGAACGTTCACCGGGCTGGACGAGATCATCAAGAAGCGGCTGGGGCGGCAGCTCATCGGCTTCGCCAGCGAGGCCGACCATGACGAAACCACACAGCAGAAGACCGACGTGCTGGCGCAGGTCCAGCCGGAGGACCTGATCCAGTTCGGCATGATCCCGGAGTTCGTCGGCCGCCTGCCCTGCACGACGGCCCTGGGCCCGCTGGACGAGCGGGCGATGATCCGCATTTTGACCGAGCCGCGGAACGCGCTGATCAAGCAGTTCCAGAAATTCTTCCAGATGGAGAACGCCCAACTGAAGTTCACCGACGCCTGCCTGCACGCCATCGCGCGCAAGGCGATGCGCCGCGACGTGGGCGCCCGCGCGCTGCGGGCCGTCATCGAGGAAATCATGCTCGAACTGATGTTCGAGCTGCCCGAGCAGAAGGATCAAAACGCCACCTACGAAATCACCGCCGACATGGTCGAGAGCGGCGAAAAACCGACGATCTTCACCGCCAGGCAGCGGAAGAAAGAATCGGCGTAACGAATAAGGTGGCATGGCGACGTTGTTTGTCGCCATGCGATTTCGGACGTGACCAACACACGGCGGCGACAGCGCCGCCACGCTACCATCAGTTGACGATTGGCAGAGCACCAGGCCAATAGAGACGCCCATCATGGATCGCGCGGAACTGCTGAAAGAGATCAAGTCAAGATTGGTCCAGGCCCACGGTGTGCGCCTGCGCGGGGTGGTCCTGTACGGCTCCGAGGCTCGCGGCGAGGCGAAAGAGGACAGTGACATCGACGTGCTCGTCTTGCTGACCGACCCTGTCGATACTTGGCAGGATCTCGTTACGAACCTGGACGCGCTATACCCTCTGGCACTGAAGGTCGGACGCCGAATCAGCTCCAAACCTGTCTCTGCGAACGAGTACGAAACCATGGATTGCCCCTTGTATCGCAATGCCCACAAAGAGGGTGTTGTCAGTTAACCGAATCCTTTGCATCTCTCGACGTCAAGCCGAGCCAACCGTACTCCTAGAAATCATCGGAATTGATCGAAAAAGGTGTGGTCGACCTCGAAGACATCTTTACGTCGCAACCCAAGTTGCTTTGTCTCGAACAACTCCACCAAACGCTCCCCATCAACTAACTCTATCGGGATCACCCCATCGCGGTTGGCTTCCTTGTCTGCGTCCGAGCTAAACCAACCGGTGGTTATCAGGATTCCTTTTTCCGCGCGTCCCATGACGGCGTTTCGGAAATCACCAACCTGTGACCGGCTTACGGAATTCCGAATTCTTTTGCACTGGAAAAGAACCTTCATGGTCACAAATGGATTCAAACGCAGGATTCCAATCCCGTCGAGGCCGCCATCATGACTCTTCCCGGTTACAACAACTTTTTCCAAACCATATTCGTGGAGGAGTCGCTTGCAGAGGCGTTCAAAACCGTCCGGGGAGAGAGACTGCAAAACTGCTAACAGTTCACTTTCTTCTGCCAATTCCGAAGATTCTATTTCTACTGCGTCGCCTGGAACCTGGCTACCCTGTGCAACAATCGGTTCAGTTTGATGCGCGACTTCCTTCTGCGAGCGATGTTTTTTGCGATGCAACATGTTCAGCTCTTTGACGAGATCGCGGCTCTGCTCCTCGGTCAAATGTCTTTTCGCGCCGGCAGGTGTAAGCGTCCAAATGCCTCTTCGCGAGTTGTCGATCAAGCCTTCCCAGAAGAGATACTGGCGCGCCCAATGCACTTGATTCTCGAATCGTCGGATACCGTACTTGTTTCGTTTCTCGCGTTCTTCGGGGGACAATCCAACAACGTTGGCGATCCAATCGGCGACTTCCCGAGATTCGGCAGATCCTCCAAGATCGCGAAGTGCGTCAAGTAGGAGGGGCATCCATTTGATGAAATAACTTTGTCCTTTGGTTCTAGCCATATTGTCTTACATTCCTATTCAAAAAAGAATTCTACGCTTGTCGGCCTTCTAGGTTGCTCCTACGGTTGTTCGCCGGCCTCGGGCAGGGGGTCTTGGGGTTTGCCGGATTTCATGCGGGCCAGTTGCTTTTGGAGGTAATCCCAATTCGGCTGGAGCGCCAGCGCCGCGGTCATGGTCTGGACGGCCTTGTCGCGGTCGCCTCGTTGGAAATAGACTTCGGCCAGCGTGTCCATGAGGCCGGGGGAGTTCTTTTCGAGATCGACGGCCTTGAGGGCGTGCTCCAGGCCGGCGTCGAGTTGGCGGCGGCATCGGGCGCACAACCAGGCGAGGCCATTCTGATAACTTGAACTGTCCGGCGCGCGACCGACCCGCGCGAGCTCCTGTTGGAACGCGGGGTCGAAGAGCTTGTCGGCCTGGTCTTTCTTTCCCGCCTTGTCCAGGGCCGGGATGAGGTCCATCAGTGCGTCGGTGTCTGTGGGCAGCAGGGCCTGAACTTTCTGGGCCTGCCGCACGGCCTCGTCGAACTTGCCGTCGGCGAGGCAGGCCCGCATCGAGTCGGCGTGCGTCAGGCAAGCGTCGATGAGATAGCCGTCGAACTGAACCTTCTCGGTGGCCGGCGTCAGGCAGCAGAGCGAGTATCGCTGCCTGGCCGCGGCGGCGGCCGCGAAGTCCTTTTTCGCCGCAAGCCGCCGGGCCGCCTGGGCCCACTGGTTGTACCAGGGCAGCGACCCCAACTCCGCCGTGCGGGCCACCAGGTCCAGTTGCGCGGCGGCCGGACCGTCGAACTTTTGCTTCTCCAGCGTCTGGGCCAATTCCAGCCGGCTCTTCGCGTCGCCCAGGAACATGAGCGATGCCCGCGCGATCGCCTTCTGCCCTTCCTCCGGCTTGCCGGCCTTGAGCAGCGAGCACCCTTGCAGGTACAGGGCGGTCCAGGTCTCCTGGGCGCTGACGTCGTGGTTGACGACGACAGGCTGTCCCCGGCGGCGGAGGGGCATGGGGTTGGGTGCCTGCGGCGGGGCGGGCGGTTCGAGTTTCTTGGGTCCGGCCTTGAACGCCAAGGCGTAGTCCGCGGCGGCCTGCTCCCACTTGCCCGTTTCGGCCGACAGGTCGGCCGCCCGCATGGTTCGCTCGAAGACCAGTTCCGCCGGTTCGGGCTGGTCGGCGGGGAAGGCCACGTCGGCGGCTTTTTGATAGTACTTCAGGGCCTCCGCCTTGCGGCCGTGGAACGCCAGCAGTCCGCCGATGGCCTCGAAGTTCTCGGCCTGCACGCCGGGAGGGGAGTCGGCGGCGGTGGCTTTTTCGAGCTTGGCGATGGCGGCGTCGACGGTCTTCGCGGGCGTCTGATGGTCGAACAGCGCCAGCAGCGAGGCGATGCACTTTGCGGCGTTGGGGTCCTGCCCCCACGGTTGCGCGCCGGGTTGGGGCGGCTCGCGGAATTGCCCGTACCACGTTCGCACCACCGTGTCGGGCTGAGCGAGCACCGGGCCGAGTATGTCGGAGAAATCCGCCTGCGTCCCGCCGCGCCAGGGGGCCATCTGCGGCATCTGCTCCATGGCCTGCTTCCGGAATCCCAGGCGGCATTCCTGCAGGATGATCCGCTTGGCGCCGTCGGGCGAGTAACGGAGTTGCAGGAACATATTGTTGAGCAGTTCCCATGCCCGCTGGCGATGCCCGGCCTGCACGTTCATCGTGGCCAGGGTGAAGCTCAGTTGCGTCTCGTCGCCCTGACCGTGAAACTTTTCCAGCGTGGCGATGGCCTCGTCGGGGCGGCCCAGTTGCATGAGCATCGCGGCCGCCATGTTCGGATTGCCCGTCCGGCCGCGGAGCAAGGCCAGCGCCTCCGCCGGACGCTCATTGATGAGCAGCGACTTTGCGACCAATGGGCTCATGGCCGCGTTGCTGTTGGCCAGTTGGATCAAGGCCTCGACGGCCGCGTCGGATTCCTTGGCGCTTCCGGCCAGACGCTGGTAGGCAGCCAAGTGGCCCAGGTGGTTGACGATGGCGAGTTCCTGCTCCGGCCCTTGCGGGGCGGGCGCGGCGGCCTCGACCTGGGCCAGCGATTTCCAATCGGCCTGCTCGATCAGCAGATCCTTGAGGAGTTCCTGGTCCTGGCTTCGGCGGGCGCAATCGAGGGCCGACTTTCGGTCGCCCTTGGCTCGGTAGAGATAGGCGAGGCATTTTTCGGTCAGGCCCGAGCGGGTCGTCTTGGCCAGGCGGTCAATCTCGGAGTCCAGTTGGCCGGTCAGGGCGTACACGGCGGACAGGTCGGACAGGCTGGCGTCGCTGCCGGTTTCGCGCACGGCCGCCAGCAGCTCGCGGGCCTTGTCCATCTCATCGTCGGCGACCAGGGCGTACAGCGTTCGGTGAAGTTCCTGCGGGGCGACGATCGCCATCGTCTTGTATCCGGCCGGGCCGAGGGTCTGGAGCCTGGCGACGACCTCGGCCAGTTGCGCCTTGCCCGCCCGGTACTGTTGCAGAAGCGGCGTCACTTCCCGGGGCGTGTCGGAGTAAATGCCGGCGGCGAACTTGTCGAGAATCTCGGTCGCTCTGGCCGCGACCTCGGGGTCCTTGCTGCGTGCGGCCTCCATGAGCCTGGCGCTCGCCAGCGGGCCGATCGACCAGAGCGTGTTGACGGCCTTCTCGCGAACCCGCCAGTCGGAAGCGGACAGGTCGCCAATGCCTTGGTCGATCTGGTCCTGCACGGAGGGCGTGGCCGCCGGGGCGGTGGCCGGCGCTGTAGCGGTCGGCGCGGTGGCGGGGGGAGTCTGCGCCAAAGCGCCGGCCGCCAACGCAAACAACAGCAGGGCGGCCGGCCAGAGCCGCGCGGCGGCCATCCCTTCCTTATGCGCGGCGGCCATCCCTGGCCGCCGCGTCCGGAGGTGGCGGCCAAGGATGGCCGCCACCCATAGCCGCGCTGAAGTATGAGTGCAGCGCTCAGACGAGTCTGCTTTCACGAAAGGCTCCAAGTGAGTCAATTCATTATCCGCCGTTTTCGCCGCGGCTTCAAGGGAAGACTTCGCGAATATCGGCCCGCGCACCGGGCCGAGTGGGACCGGGCCACAAAGGACAGTCATGGGTTGCCGCTCCGCAATAGTAAGACGCCGCCGGGAGCATCTATTATGCCCGCATTTTGCCCCGTCGGCCAGGCTCGCAGCGCCGTTTCGACCCTCAAAAACGGTTGCCGAACCCAGGAAAACCATGGCGCCAGGTGAATTTGGAACGCATTGGAACCTGTTTGCGCGGCATTCGGAAGCCACCGGAACGGGCGGGCGGCTCATTAGAAGGCACAGGCGGCTCCTTAGAACCTGTTCGGAAGCCATTATAACCCGCCTTAAAATCTGCAAGTATTGTATACAAAGCATGTTATGCATTCCAGACCCCCATTCCGCGCGTTTTTCGCGCTATTTTACGGGATTTCCACAGGTTCTTGGCGGTTCGTCGCACAAGGATTCTTCGAGCGGGATCGCAATGTTTAACGGATCAAGATGATTCCGAGAA
>CAZYDC010000221.1:0-8244 GCA_964646065.1 uncultured Planctomycetaceae bacterium
TTTTACCGGCGGAACAAGTAGTGACTTTCTGGGCAAACCCCTTATTTTAAGGCAAATCCTGACTGCAATGTACAAAAATGTGAACTCCAAAGTGTACATTAAATCCGGGGGGTCCGAACAAAATAATTTTTTCTTATTTCCTTTGACTATAGTCCTTTAGCTATCGCTCCGGAATTCTTGCGAACAGAAATGTGAACTCCAAAGTGTTCACAACGGGTAATTATGGGGGCGCTTGTAGCGCCCGGAAGTGACGGTGAGGCCGTGGGGCCGAGGACCGGATACGGGAGACCGTAACGGCCAGGATTGTGATCCCAACGGTTTCCGGTCTCCGGTATCCGGTCCCACGGATAAGGAGGCTCGAAGGAGCGAAGATAGGTAATGACAATGCGACGGACCAGATAACCGGCGGCGGCCAGCAGCGCCGCCCGCCGGTATCAGTGGCGGCCATCCGTGGCTGCCGCCAAAGGAGAATCCCTATGGAAAATTTCAGCGACGAAAATCGAAAGAGGCACAAAATTGGGGGTCTAGAAGTTATAACATGCTTATTATCATGTACTTGTGGTTTTGGGAGCGGGGGCCAACGGGTTCCGGTGGCTTCCCTGCGCGTTCCAGTGAGCCACCAGCGGGTTCTAATGGCGTCCGAATGCATAAAAAACAGGTTCCAATGCGTTCCCAATCCGCCAAAAAGGCCCGTTTTCAGTGGTCCCGTGAGGGTTTTCTTGAAGAATCTCGCTACGGCGACACTACCAACCTCGCTGAAGAATCGCCTTACAGAGACGCTACAAACACCACGGAGGAATCGTCTTACGGCGAAAATACGAACTTCGTTGAAGAATCGCCTTACGGCGACACTACGAACGAGTGATGCCAGGAACCCTGTTGATTCCTGGCTCGCGGGCGTTTATATATATGACTCTATTCTCGCGAAGGAGCGGCCGATGAAACTCGGATACAAGCGGATCATCCTGGACTATCACTTTTCCAGCTTCCTGCCGCAGACGCTCACGGCCGTCGACCCGGCCGATTACGTGCGGCGGATGAAGGAGGCCGGCGTCGAGTCGTTCCTGGTCTACGCCAAGGACCACTGGGGCCACGTGTACCACAAGACCAAGATCAGCCACAAGCACCCCAACGCGCCGGACGACCTGTTCGGCGAGCTGCTGGGCCTGTGCCGGGCAAACGGCATCATCCCGTTCGCCTACACCTGCGTCATGTGGGACGAGTTCAACGCCCGCACGCATCCCGAGTGGCGGGCCAAGGACGCCCAAGGGCTGCTGATCGAGAACGCCCCGCCGGCCGGAGCGGGGTGGCACCACCTGTGCGTCAACACCCCCTACCAGGATTTCTTCATGGCCCAGTTGGAGGAGCTGGCCGAGAACTACGACTTCCCCGGCTTGTTCGTGGACATCCTGTTTTACAACGCCTTCACGTGCGCGTGCTACTGCGACGGCTGCCGGTCCAAGTGGCAGGCGATGTACGGCCGCGAGATGCCCGTGCCGCTGGCCAGCGTAAGCGACCGCATTCAGTACGCCACGTTCCGCGATGCGTTCTACCGCGAGTTCTACGGCCGCATGAACGCGGTGCTCGCCCGCCACGGAAAGGCGGACATCCTGGTCACGCACAACTTCGGCGGCACCGACCCCTCGCTGCCGACCTACCTGGGCAAGGAGACCGAACCGTTCGGCCAGGATTACGTGATCCCGCAGATCATCATCAAGGACACCCGCAACCGAGCGCACGGGCGGGAGGTCGAAATTTATTTCGGGCGGTTCAACCGGTTCTGGGATTTCACGGTCAAGAGCAAGGAACTGCTGCGATGGGAAACGGTGAACTGCCTGTCGCACGACACGGCGGCGATCATCATCGATCAGCCGCTGCTGGACGGGCGGCTGGATCCGCAGGCGTACAAGGCCATCGGTTTCGCGTATCACCAGGCCGACAAGCTGCTGAACTTCACGGCGGGCAGCCGGCCCTACGCGGAGATCGGCGTGTACCACGACCACCTCAACTACGAGGCCACCGGGTTTGAAGGCCACGAGGACTTCGTCGGGGCGTGCAAGCTGCTGATGGAGTGCCACCTGCCCTACGACCTGGTGACGGATTTCGACGATGCCGCCGCGCTGGACCCATTCGCCGCGGTCGTCCTGCCGCACACGCCGCTGGTGAATTCCAGGATGCGGGCGGGCCTGCAAAAGTACGTGCAAAACGGCGGCGTGGTCATTTGCGAGTATACGGCAGGGGCGTTCGACGAGAACGGCCCGACGGACAAGGACAGCCAGCATTTCCTGGTGGACGTGTCGCGGCATACGATGCGGTCGGTGAATTTCATCCAGCCCTGCCGCGAGGCGCGCCCGGCCGAAGGCTCGACCGGGCCAGAGGCAATCGATCCTTCCACGTTCGATAGCGTGGCGGCGACGGTTCTCCGCACGGGCAAGATGCTGGAGCTTTCGCCGGCCAAGGGGGACAAGGTGCTGGGCGTGCAGGTGCCCGGGGCGGTGGACCGCAACCAATGGGTGTGGGTCTCGCACAACGTCCCGCCGGACACACAGGCGGCCGGGCCGGCGGTCGTGGTGCGAAAGCTCGGCAAGGGCCATGTGCTGTATTTCAACTCGCGGATCTTCCGCGAGTACCTGCACACGAACCTGGGCAGCCTGCGTCAGTTCATCCGGTCCTGCATCGAGCAGGTGTACTCGCCTCGGCTCTGGGTGCAGGCGCCGTCCATCGTGGACGCGATCTTCCAGCGCAAGGGCGAGGCCCGCGTCGTCACGCTCAACTGCTGCACGCTGGACCGCGGCGCGAACGCCTCCAGCCTGTACTACGGCACGGTGCCGCCGCTGCACGCGAACATCAACGAGAGCTGGCCGATCGCGGGGATGCGGCTGTGGTCGCGCGACCCGATCGCCCAGGCGAAAATGCTGGACGGCACGAAACTGGCGGTCGGCAAGGACGGCCCGTTGTACTACGCGGACCTGCCGCCCGTCGAGGGCTTCGGATCTGTGGAGGTGCGATAACCGGGAGAGGTATCGGCCAGGAATTTATTCTTTGCAATCCGTGCATGCTCCGCGGAAAACGCTGTTTCCCCGACAGGGAAAAGCGTGACAGTCCTCGGGGGTCCTGTCATAGGAGAGTTGGTATGAGCGGACAGGTTCCTAGGGTCAGTGACGTGGTAGGCACGGACGGTTTCGTCAGGATGTCGCCGCAAGCTATGGAGCATTTGCGGGCGGCGATAAAAGAGAAGGATTCTCTGATGGCGTGCCGGGTGGAAGACGAAAGTCTCTCTCACCTGGTCCGGCTGCTGAGACAGATCGGTGCTGTCCAGGAGTCGATGTCATCCTCCTGACGAGGACGGCCGGCGAACCCTTTGGGTTCGCCGGCTCTCTGTCGGCGGCGACGTTTGTAGTGGCCCCGTAAGGGGCTTCCTGAAGGATCGCCTCGCGGCGACACTACGAACCACCGTACCTGAGGTTTTGTTTCTTGCCGGTATTTGCATGGTATTTTGCTAGGCTTGATAAGAAGGAACGATAGATGAGTTCAAGACCGCACAACCGAAGAGTCGCAAGCGAACACGCCTCGATCACGTTGAACAAGGAGGACAGCGACCGATTTCTTGCAATGCTGGACCATCCGCCAAGGCCCAACGAGCGGCTCAAGCAAGCCAAGCGGCGGCACTCCAAAACAGTGGTCTCACGCACCAAAGGGCGATCTTGAGGATCCACTCTTCTGCGTTGAGTTTTGCGTCCACATCGGTAGAATGCCCCCTCGATCATTACGAAGGAAACGAACGATGGAAGTACAAGTTGCCGAGCGTTTGAAGAAGCTGCCGCCGTACCTGTTCGCGGACCTGCGCCGCAAGATCGCGGCCGCCCGCCAGCGAGGCGTGCAGGTGGTCACGCTGGGCATCGGCGACCCGGACCTGCCCACGCCCGACCCGATCATCGACGAACTCTGCCGGACCGTGCGAGACCAGGCCGACCCCAACCGCCATCGCTATGGTTGCGACCAGCCCGTCGAGCAGTTCCCGCAGGCCGTGCGGAATTACTACAAGCGGCGATACGGCGTGACCCTCTCGGCGGAGCAGGTCGTCACTACCAGCGGCTCGAAGGACGCGATCTACGAGCTGGCCATGGGCATTATGAATCCCGGCGACATGGCGATCGCGCCGGTGCCGGGCTACCCCACGTACAACATCGGACACGTGTTCGCCGGCGCGGTGACCTTCCAGGTGCCGCTGTTGGCGTCCAATAACTTCCTGGTCGATTTCGACGCCATCCCGCACGAGGTCTGTCGGCAGGCCAAGGTCCTGTGGATCAACTATCCCAACAACCCCACGACGGCCGTGGCGCCGCTGGAGTTCTTCCAGCGGGCGGTCGATTTCGGCCGCAAGCACAACATCCTCATCGCGCACGACGCCGCCTACAGCGAGAACACCTTTGACGGCTATCGCTCGCCGAGCATCCTCCAGGTGCCCGGGGCCGACGAGGTGGCCGTGGAGTTCTTCTCGCACTCCAAGGCGTTCAACATGACCGGTTGGCGGGCGGGGTTCATGGCCGGGAACGCATCGGCCGTCAAGGCGCTGCACCTGGTCAAGGACAACACCGACAACGGAACGCTGCGCGCGATCCAGTTCGCGGGCGCCTACGCGCTGGACCACGCGGAATCGCTGCTGCCGCCGATCAACGCGGTGTATCAGCGGCGGCGCGACCTGGTGGTCAGCGCGCTGAACGCGGCAGGCTGGCAACTGGAAAAACCCAAGGCGACGATCTACGTCTGGGCGCCGGTGCCGGCCCGGTACGTCGAATTGGCCGCCCGCGCGGGCGGATCGTCGGACCCGCTCAGCGCCAGCGGGCTGTTCTGCGCGGAACTGCTCGAGAAGACCGGCGTGGTCGTCACGCCCGGCGGCGGCTACGGACAATGGGGCGAAGGTTATATTCGCCTTTCGTTGACGTACCCCGACAATGTGATCCGCGAGGCCGTCGGCAGAATCGCGGGATTGAAACTTTAGGCAGGCCGGTTCAGCGCCGGCGGCACTGGCCGCAATACGGCGACAAAGCAACAGGGGTGGATCGATAAGGGACCGATTCCGTTCTCCAATCCCCTAGTCTCTCCGTTCCGAATACAGCGGGGGTTAGCTGAAACCGCGGCTCCTTGGGGAGCACAGCCGGTTAGGACATTCACCTGTCCGCGTAGGCCAATTTCCTAGGCCAGAACACGATCAATCGCCAAGTGCAAACAAATCAGACCCGCCCTAACGTGGGGTATAGATTGCAATGCAGGTCGCGCGGCCTGCTTCAAGGAATGAACCATCTACAGCATATTAGAGAAGGCAGGATACACATGAAAAACAAAGTAATCATTGCGGCGTTGTTCTTACTGACGGCATCGGTCTTACCGGCCGCGGCCGACTACCTGGTCACCGTCACGGGGACCGAGGGAAGCCTGACCGCAAGCCAGCAGTTCACGATTCCATGCACCGGGATGGTCTCGAATTGGACGCTTCCGAGCCCTGTCACCTTGACTAACGCGCATGGCGTGTCACTTGGCACGCTCGATCAACTGCAACTCCAGTCCAGCCCAGATCCCGCCGTCAACGTCTATTTCAGCGTGCAGGCCAACTCCTCGGGTGAAACTTTCGATATCACTACTTCGACGCTGAGTTTCCCCACGCTTTCGCCTGCCACCGCCTTCGCCACAGCGGCGATCACCTTGACCAGCGACACGGACGGGGCGACGATTGCCGGCCTGTTCCCCGGCGGCAAAACGTATGAGGCGCGGTACAATGGGAGCACCGTCTATGCCGATCTGGTCTCTGGTTTCACTATCGGCCCCAATACCTCCTCAACGCTTAGTGAGCGCGACCCGCTCGTTGCACCTGGGACGAACACCATACCTTCGGTGTCAAACATCACGGCCGAATTCGATTTCACCTTGACAGCCAACGAACAGGCAAGCGGCACGAGCCGATTCGACGTGGAACAGGGCGTTCCCGAACCCGCAACCATGTCGCTGCTGGTTATGGGCGGAATGGCGTTGCTCGCCCGTAGGAAGAAGAACTAGGTTGTTCCCCCTTTTATCGGCCTGGGCGGCGTCTGGAATGGACGCCACCCAGCCTGGAGATAACTCGGCCGAAGTGAAACGAACTCATCGCCGAGCACACACAGTTCGCGGAGACCAGAGTCGCCGGTGATTCTATGGTCTCTGCGGACTGTGCGTCTTTTTATTGGCAACCGATATCGTACGCTGAATTCGTGGATTTGATCGAAGAAGCTCCGCGGAACGCGCCGCGGAATTACTTTCCGACCAGCGTGTCGTCGGAACGGAAGGCGGGGAGGGTGACGGTGAAGGTCGTACCCGCGCCGACGGAGGAGGTGACCTCGATTTTTCCCTGGTGCTCCACGAACACTTTCCTGGCCACGGCCAAGCCCAGGCCGGTGCCCTTCTGACCTTTGGACGACCAGAACGGGGTCCAGATATGCTCAAGCTGCCTGGGCGGGATTCCGCTGCCGTTGTCGGCAACCTTGACGATGACCCGGCGGTTCATCGAGTCGTACTGGCTGGAAACCGTAACGGCGCCGGTCTTGTCGGCCACCGCATCCAGGGCATTGGTCAGCAGGTTCATGAAGGCCTGGTGCAGACCGGCGGAGTCGGCGGGGATCGACGGCATCTCGTCCAGATCGTTGATGATCATCACGCCTCGCTCGTCGGCCTGAGGCGTCAGCAACTCCAGGCATTCCTGGAGAACGCCGTTGACGTCCACCTGCTCCAGCAGCGGCTGGCGGCTCTTGGAGAACGCCAACATGTTCAGGATCAGGTCGTTGATCCGCCCGAGGTTCCGCGTGACGATCGGCCAGGACTTCTTGGCCTTTCCCAGGTCCTCGCCTCGCAGGCCCATCTCCACCACGTCGATTCCCGCCGAGAGCGCCTGCAGCAGGTTCTTGATGTGGTGCGAAAGCGTGGCCACCGTCTCGCCCACGGCGGCCAGACGCTCGGATTGCACGGCCGACTCGTACAACCGCACGTTCTCAATGGCCAGGCCGGTCTGATACCCGATGGCCGTGAGCAACCGAAGCTGCTCGGTGGAATAGGTGTGTTCGCTGACGCTGCAATCGAGCTGGATGACGCCCAGGATTCGATCTCGCCCCTTGATGGGCACGCAGATGGCCGAGCGGATTCCGAAATCGTGTACGCTTTTCCCGCTGGCGAAACGCTTGTCGCTCATCGCGTTGGAGCTCAGCACGCCCACCTGCTTGGTAACCACCTCGTTGATGATGGTCCGCGAGACGGGCAGTTCGCGGCGGTCTTTGTCGTCGCCCATGCGGGCCGCCTTGACGGTGAGCTGACCCTTTTCGTCTATGAGCATGATGTAGCCGCGGTCAGCCTTGAGCACGCCGAAGATCATTTCCAACGTGCGCTCCAGGAGTTTCTCGGCGTTGAAGATGGCGCTGACCTGGGCGATGTGGTCGTAGAGGATTCTCAGGCTGCCGATGGCGGCCGCCCCGGCCTCGGGGGTCGGGATGATGACCGAGTCCTCGTTGCTGGGGACGGTGGCGACGATGGCGGCGTCGATCAGCCTGCCGTCCTCGTCGATATCCACGGCTGCGGGCAGCGGCTTGCTTCCGCCGCCGAAAACCAGCAGCGTGCTGCCGATGCGGATCTGGTCGCCTCGTTTCAGCGAGGCGGGCCTGCCCACCTTGACGCCGTTAAGATACGTGCCGTTGGCGGACCCCATGTCCTCCAGCAGCCATTTGTCGTCGCGGTGAATCACCTGCGCGTGGTGGCGGGAAACGGTATTGTCGCTCAGTTCGACCGCCGCGTTCTGCCGCCCGATGACGTTCTCGCCCTCGCGCAGCTCGACGGTCATGCCTTTGTCGGGGCCCTGGATGATCTGAATGGACGCCAAATGTGCTCCGCTATCTCATGGATGTCTGGAAATCACCTCGAAAAAACCATCGGTCAATGCGCAGCAAATCACCGAGGCCTTCTTGGCATGGGTGCGATCCTCTGCGTCCTCAACTACTGTGCTGCCTGTTCGATGGAGATGATGAATATGTATGAAGTGCAGGTGCGGCTTCCATCGATAAGACCTATGATACGCGAATCGCATAGTGTTGTCAAGCCGCCTGATCTCGAGTTTTGGGTTTGGCCCTGCGGCCATCCGCAAGGACGAAGTTCGGGTCCCCCGCCGCTTCACAGGTAGGGGTTGGACTGACTTTCGCGGCCGACCGTGGTTTGCTCACCGTGGCCTGG
>CAZYDC010000222.1:0-8193 GCA_964646065.1 uncultured Planctomycetaceae bacterium
GGGAGGTGGAGCAATATGAGTTATCCCATCAAATCAAGATGAACACGCCTGGGCAACAATGTTGTGCAACCTAAACCAATGAACCTGACGACAGTTTCCAATGAACGGGCTATTTAGCCCACAACTTCAAGGAGCACCATGACTACCTCATCTCAACAAGAACAACTAGCGCCGACGAACGATCGACGTCAAAAAGAAGTAGCAGCCATCACCGGGCTGTACGGCCCACAGATCGAGCGATTCAGGCAGCACGTCTCCCAGAGCTATCCGCAGTTCAGGTGGTATTCCTACCTTGAGCACTGCTCGGATGTCCCCTGCATTGGTTTCATACCGGAGGAGCAACGCTTCACGTCAAGCGTGATTGAAATGTTTCCTCTTCAGTATCTGTTTGGCCAGGATGGTGCCCTTGTTCCGGCAATACATAAACGGCTCGAAGCTGCTGTGCGAGCCTTTACAGGCAGAGAGGAGTGGCAGTTTATTGAGGCGACGATGTTCTGGGATATTGCGATGGGCCACAACATCAGAAGTTTCGACTTTCTCGACAGTTGTCGTATTGATCAGATCCTGATCCAACAGCCGGATATTCGGTTCAGAACGGTTATCTCAGAATGGGAATGGGGGTTCAAGTCTGCCTCAGATCTGTTTATGGCAATAGCTAACCTTGGCTACCTTATTAGAGGGGAACATGACAGGTTCGGCCGAACAGACACAATGCTAGGTCACTTGGAGCGTCCTGCGGTCATTGGATCGCCCAACGAGCGCGAGCCTTCGGAGGTCTGCCACCGGCCATCTTCCTGTAATGTCCTCGCCCCTGTGGACAAGGAGGTAGAGCAACCACCGTTGTAACGCTTAGTCAAGATGAATCCAGTGATCGGCCGAACAGTTGTTTGGCAGTTACGAAACCCCCTGTCTCACAGATACGCAAGGAGATTCCATGTATACAGGTACCTTGGTGCGTTCACCGAGGTACGGGATGGGGACGAGCAGCAGGGATTCCACGTCGCCCTGCATGTGCATGACGAGGTCGTTGTGGTCGTGCCCGAAGACAAGGCGGGGCAGGCCAAGGCAGCCGTCCAGGAGGCGCTGACGACAACGCCGACCTGGGCTCCGGGTCTGCCATTGGAAGCGGAAGTGAACGTCGGGACGCATTATGAAAAATAACGCGCCATCGACGACAGGGGCAGCGAAGCCCCGTGGATACGAGAGGTGGCGAGTTACCGCGGCCAACTCTCAGGAATTTATAGCATTCTGCAAAGTTCGGCGACTGGTTCCAACGAAGGACCGCAGACTAAGGCCGAACGGGGAGGCCCCCACGCTGTGAGCACCACACAAACAGAATCTCAAGAAGAAACAGACCCAGACTCGACGTATCCGAACGACTGGCCCCCGCGACCGTCGGTCTTCCCCGACTTGATGACGCCGCTGGAGGGCTCCCAGTATCTCCGGCTGGACGAAACAGGGAGCCACACACCGGAATCGGCGGTCAGGACCCTGAACTACTGGCGGGACAAGGGACAACTGAAAGCCACGAAATTTGCCCGGAGAGTGTGGTATCGCAGGGTTGAATTGGATCGGTTCCTGGAGGTCAAGACGGAGAAGTGAAGATGAGCATCGATTCCACTTACGCAATCCTGGGCACCTATGTATACTGGCCTTCGGTCAGTCGTTCGTGGTGGCCCTTGAGCCCGGGACAGGGCTAGGAGTTATCATCATGGCGACAGAAAAAGTAGGCATTTATCGGAGCTACTATGGCCCGGTGCCGACGGACAAATCCGGTCAACCTTTGCCACAGGACGAGTGGCCCAAGAAGCGGGCTCACAGCTGGGTGGTGCGTTGGTTTGGCCAGGACGGCAACCGGTACAGCAAGAGCTTCAAGACACGAAAGGAGGCCGAATGGTTCGCAGAAACCAAGCAGCCTGATGTTCGAGAAGGAAAGGCCGATCCGCCGCCGCAGGTCTCGCTGCGGGATTTCAACCGGGAACACGGTGAACTGATGAAGGGCAACCTGGCACCCAACACGCTGCACCTGCACCTTGCCACGATCGGTCTGCTGGCGGAATCGGTGGGTTGGGATCGGCAGTTGGACAAGATTTCCTCAAGGGACATCGAAAGATTCAGGGCTGACCGACAGAAAACGGGGATCGCCTCGTCAACGGCCAATCGGGAGTTGAGGACCTTGAAGCGAATCTTCACTCTGGCGGCGTTGAGGGGTTATTTACCGCAAGGCCGCAATCCCTGCTCCGCGATTCCAACGCTCAAGGTCGGTCGCAAGCGTCCGCCCTACTGTTCACCGGCGGACTTCCAAGCCGTAGTCCAACGAATTGACGATCCGATGTGGCGAGCATTCCTTGTCACGATCTACACCACTGGCATGAGGCTGCGAGAAGCCCTGAACCTCACATGGAGCGATGTTGATTTTGGTGAGGAACAAATTAGCGTCACACGTAAGACCGCCTGCAAATGGGTGCAGGCTTGGACGCCAAAGGACCACGAAATGCGGGCAATTCCTTTACCGAAACAGGCGGTGGATCTCCTCGCTGCTTGGCAGGCTGCTGCACCTGAAGGATGCCCGTACGTATTCATGGAGCCGGGCCGGTGGGAATACTATCGTGACCACGTATCGCTCGGCCAGTGGAAGGTTGGGCAGGACTTGGTAAACAACCTGCTGCGGCGATTCAAAACCATGTGCCGTAAGGCGGGCGTCGGGCCGTACACCATCCATGACCTTCGGCGGTCGTGCATCACGAATTGGGCGAAGACACTGCCGATCCACGTGGTCCAGCAGTTGGCCGGCCACAGCGACATAAAAACAACGCAACAATTTTATTTGTCGGTGCAACCCGAGGACGTGAAGAAGGCCAAGACCATTCAGGAGTCGGTGCTCGGGAATATCCCGACAAGAGTCCCGACTGACCAACTACTGACCAACTCGGCCCGAAAACGGGTTTTTCCGGGTCGGCAGGGCTGTCAGCCCAAAAAAGAAGCCCTTGATTCACAAGGGCTTATGTAACTATGCCCGGTGGGAGTTGAACCCACAACCTTTGGCTCCGGAGGCCAACACTCTATCCAATTGAGCTACGGGCACATTTGCAACTTCAGCACCAACCATTGTTGCCCAAGGCGGGGCGAAAGTCAATAACGACCCAAGACCGGGTTTCGGGTTTCGGGATTCGGGATTCGAAAAAGCCTTCTTCCAAGAAACCCGAAACCCGATTCCCGAATCCCGTTCTCTTCGGTTAGAATGGGCGGCATGGAATACCCTGTGATAGAGCGGCGAAAGACGCGGCCGGTGACGGTGGGCGGGCTGACCATCGGCGGCGATGCTCCGGTGAGCGTGCAGAGCATGGCCAACACGCGCACCGCCGACGTGGAAGCCTCCTGCCGGCAGGTGGCCTCGCTGGCGGCGGCCGGGGCGGAACTGGTCCGCCTGGCCGTGCCCACGCGAGACGACACCGCCGCCCTCCGCGAGATCGTCCGCCGCAGCCCGGTGCCCATCGCGGCCGACGTGCATTTCCACTTCGACCGCGCGCTGGAGGCCATCGACGCGGGCGTGGCGAAGATCCGGCTCAACCCCGGCAACATCACCGACCGCGACCAGGTCCGCCGCGTGATCCGCGCTGCCGCCGACGCCGGCGTGGCCATCCGCGTGGGTGTCAACGAGGGCAGCATCATTGCGCGGCGGCCATCCCTGGCCGCCGCGTCCGAAAGTGGCGGCCAGGGATGGCCGCCACCTATAACCGAGGGCGGGTGGAAGGCCGAGACCCGCCGACCGCTGGCGGAACTCATGGTCGAAAAGCTCGCCCAGTACCTCGAAGTGTTCGAGGAGATGAACTTCCGCAACCTGGTGCTCTCGGCCAAGAGCCACGACGCCGTGACCTGCGTTGCCGTCAACCGCGCCATCGCGGCCCGATGGGATTACCCGTTGCACCTGGGCGTCACGCACGCCGGAACGCGCGAGACCGGCGCCATCCGCTCGGCGGCCGCGCTGGGCACGCTCCTGTGCGAGGGCATCGGCGAGACGATCCGAATTTCCTACGCGGGCGACCCGGTGTACGAAATCGCCGCCAGCCTGGAATTGCTCTACAGCCTGCGTCTGCGGCCGAGGCGAGGCATCGAACTGATCGCCTGCCCCACCTGCGGTCGGCTCCAGACCGACATCGTCCCCATCGTCGAGGCCGTGCGTGCCGCCCTGGCCGACGTGACCGAACCCATCACCGTCGCCATCATGGGCTGCGTCGTCAACGGCCCCGGCGAGGCCCAGGCCGCCGACGTGGCCATCTGCGCGGGCGCCGGCAAGGCGCTGCTCTACGTGCATGGCGAAAAAATCGCCACCGTGCCGGCCGACCGGATCGTCAGCGCGGTGGTCGAACAAGTGAGGAAGATGGTGCCTCCTCAGTAATGCCCGACTCCGATTTCACCGGTACGGCTTGGGGTATCGGGACGGGGCTGTTGCGCAGCCTCGCCAAGGCCGACGCGCGGGCGCGTAACCAGGCGGCCAATCTGGCCGGCCAGTCTTTGCGCATGAAGGGTTTCTCGGACAGCGCGAAGATCGCGGCGCTGACGGCAAGCACTCCGACGACCACCACGGCGAACTTCACCAGGTTAAGCCAATCGTACCCCGGCGTCGCGTCGCCGAAGAGGGGCTGGCGGACCAGCGCGACAAGCGGCACATGGTAGAGGTAGATCGTGTAGCACATTCCGCCGATGACGACGATCCAGGGGCTGGTGAAAAACCGGTTGACGAGCATTCCGCGAAAGGCGGCCATGTAGGCCACCAGAAGCAGCGGCGGAATGGCGAAGCACATGGCCCGCCCGTCGAAAAACGCCGCCGGCACGGCCGCCCATGCGGCCAGGCCCGCCACGTCCCACTTCCAGCTCTTGCCGGGCGAACTTCGCCATTCGACCAGGTACACGTCGGCCAGTAGGAAGCCCAGCAGGAAGAATCGAATCTGACCCAGCAGCGTCATATTCAAAAGGTCGTCGAACCCGAAATAGCATTGGGCCGAGGATGCCAGGATCGCCGCGGCGACGACGCCCCGCCGCAACCACTTATTGCGAATCGCGAACACCAGGCACAGCAGCGGGGCCAGCACGTAAAACTGCACCTCGATCTCCAGCGTCCATGCCACGTGGTTGATCGTGCTCTGCGTGTGGTAAGCCAGGTTGTGCGCGTAGAACATACTGGCGAAAAAATGCCCGGCCAGCTCGCCGACGCTTTTGCCGTTGAAGATCACCAGCAACGAGCCCAGGACAACCAGGTTGATGATGTACGGCGGCTCCAGCCGCGTCAGGCGGCGGAGGAAGTATTTCTTCAGGGGCACCGCCGGCTTGCCGAGCATCCGCTGCTCGGCGAAAGGCACGGACAAAATGAACCCGCTGATAATGAAGAAAAGTTGCACGCCGAACCAGCCTTGCAAAATCAGCGTACTCAAGGCCGCCCACAGGGGCGAGGAAAAGTCGGGCGTCTTGGGCAGGAAATGCCCGTGTGCGTGAAACAGCAGCACAGAGATAATGGCCACGAACCGCAGGCCGTCGATCTCCGGCACGAACCGCCCGGAGGAGGTCACGCGCGACAGTTTTCCCAGGACCCAGTTGGAAGGAGTGGGCACTATTCTTCCTTGAATGCCGCGGCGGGGACCGCAGGTTGACTCGGTTTGAGGCTTTCACGCATGATAGGGTAGTATACCCGCATTGCCCCCCAGCGAGCAAGCGCCGACGCGGAACTGTATGACAGATAGTAAGGTAGGGCTTCCAGGCCGCTAATCCCAACTATGTCTATCGGGTATTTCCGGTGCCGCATTGGAACCTGTTCTGCCCGATTGGGAAGCCACCGGAACGCGCAGGCGGCTCATTAGAACACGCTGGTGGCTCACTGGAACCCGTTGGGAAGCCATTGGAACTCGTGTTGCAATTCATAAGTAGCTTATTCACAGCAATTTATCGATTCTGGACCCGGTTACATCGCGTTTTTCCTGAGGTTTGTCAGTTTTCCCGCCTGGGGAGCACGACTCCTCGCGCAGATTTTCTCCGGGCCGGCTCTTACCGTTCAATTGTCAATCTGTCAATTGTCAATTCTTCGCTTCCGGCCGCTCTTATTAAGATGTCAAATAACTGCCGCAGGCTTACAACAAGCCCACGCGAGCCGTCCCTATCGGACGCCAGAGCATTATACCATGAGTTATAAGATTTTACATAAAATATTGTTACTCGCAAATCATATTGATCGTAACTCTATGACTATCAGTGTTTAGCCATCCGAAATCTTTTTTATTTTTCCCCGGCGGAATTTCCACCTTTTGCGCGGCGAGCGTCCCCCATGTTGCGCCGCGGCTACCCCCTACCTTTTGCGCGGTGGCCATCCCTGGCCGCCGCGTCCGCTGTTCGTTTGTAGTGCGCCCGTAAGGGCGTTCCCGGAAACGCCTTACGGCGTCACTACAAACGGGTTTCCCTTACGCTGACGCGTCTTCTGTCTGCCTTGCTGTCGCCGTGCGTGGCGACAGCGACGCGGCGGCCAAGGATGGCCGCCGCGCAAAAGGTAAGAAGCCACCCAGGGCACACGCCCATCATCGGCCCGGTGCCCGGTGCCATGCTTCTGTCTTCAGAAGCATGTGCGCGCGATCTTCATTTGGCTTGAAACCGAAAACAACGAAACGGCAGGAAACGACGAAGACATGCTTTTGCGGACAAAAGCATGGCACCATCGGGTTTGGTCTTTAGAAACATGCCACCGGCCTTTCGTAGCCGCTAAAGATGACTGAACGGCAGGCCCGCGATATTGGTGTCGTATTGTCGCGGGGTCGTATCGTTATTGATGACCAGTCCGAATCGGCAGCGGTACTGGCGGATGAAGTCTTTGAGGGAGCCGAGCTTTCGCGGATCGACGGTCTGGCCGTGCTTGATCTCGACGGGGATCCGGCCGAAATCGCCCGCCGGGACTGTTTCGGGCACCTTGCAAAATGAAAGAGGGGGTTTCAATTAGCAAGGTAGAAAAAGCTCCCCTTCGGGTCGCTGCTAAACGTCTCTTGGTTTTCTGTTGCATCCCGTTCGCAAAGTGATTCTTCTTTATGCCCATATCCATTCAGGAGTGCGTTGATGAGCGATAAAACATCCGGTCAGCGGTTTCGCGATACGTTGCAGCTTTGCGGTTCGGGCGAGGTTCCCGTCTGGGCCGGATTCTCCATGGCCACTTGGATCAAGCACGGCGACAAGCTCAACGACCTGGTCGAGAAGTACCCCAACTCCGGTTTCGGCGCCTGGCCGCGAGGCACCGACTACGCCTCGATGGTCGGACCGGGCAACCGCATCGACGAGGAAACGCTCGATAACTGGGGCTGCCTCTGGAAGTGCATCCGCCACGGCATGGAGGGGCAGATCACGTATCACCCGCTGGATGACATCCGCAACCTGCGGCATTACAAGGCGCCGGACCCGCTGGTGTATACCGAGCGCGGCCTGCACGACTGGCAGAGCATCGTCCGCAATTCCGACGCCGCCCGCGCGCATGGCGACGCCGTCTGCATCGGCGGCGAGCGGTTCTTCGAGCGCGTGCATTTCCTGCGAGGCATGGAGAACGCGCTGGCCGACATGGCCACCGGCACGGCGGAAATCCAGGAGATCGTGGACCTGGTGCTCGATTACAACATGGCCTACCTCAAGGAGGCGCTGACGCTCTCGCAACCGGTGGACGTGGTGAACTTCGGCGACGACTGGGGCTGCCAGGACCGCTGCATGATCAGCCCGGCGACGTTCCGCAAATATTTCAAGCCCGGCTACGCGAAGATGTACGCCCTGTGCAAGCAGTACAACGCCCTGACCACGCAGCACAGCGACGGCTACACGGTGGACCTGTGGGACGAGTTCCTGGAGGCCGGGCTGACCGCGTTCAACATGCAGACCAACTGCGTGGGCGTCGAGACCATCGAGAAGCGGCTCAAAGGCCGCATGTGCCTGATCGCGGACATCGACCGCCAGACCGTGATGCCCTTCGGCACGCCCCAGCAGGTGCGGGCCCACGTGGAGGAGGTCATCAAGCGGTTGGGCAGCCCGACGGGCGGGCTGATCCTGCGGATCGACGTATACCCCGACGTGCCGCTGGCGAACATCGAGGCGTGCATGGCGGCGGTGAAGGAATTTCAGAATTATTGGTGCCGTTCGTAGTTGCCCGTTCGTCGTGTGCCCGTGAGGGCATTCTGG